>DATLNE010000041.1 GCA_035536915.1 Acidimicrobiales bacterium | reverse complement strand
GCTGATCCAGGCCGCCGACTACGACGTCAAGAAGGCCGAGACCGGGATCATCTACATCGACGAGATCGACAAGATCGCCCGCAAGTCGGAGAACCCGTCGATCACCCGCGACGTGTCGGGCGAGGGCGTGCAGCAGGCGCTCCTCAAGATCCTGGAAGGCACCACCGCCTCGGTGCCGCCCCAGGGGGGCCGCAAGCACCCCCACCAAGAGTTCATCCAGATCGACACCACCAACATCCTCTTCATCTGCGGCGGCGCCTTCGCCGGGCTCGACCGGATCATCGACGGGCGCATCGGCAAGAAGGGCATCGGCTTCCGGGCCGAGATCCAGACGGCCGAGGACCGCAACGAGGGCGAGACCCTGCGCCACGTCCTGCCCGAGGACCTGTTGAAGTTCGGCCTCATCCCCGAGTTCGTCGGCCGCTTGCCCGTGATCGGTGCGGTGTCGTCGCTCGACCGGGAGGCGCTGGTGCGCATCCTCGTGCAGCCCAAGAACGCCCTGGTGCGCCAGTACAAGAAGGTCTTCGAGCTCGACAACGTGGAACTGGAGTTCTCCGACGACGCCCTCGGCGCAGTGGCCGAGCAGGCGCTGTTGCGGGGCACCGGCGCCCGCGGGCTGCGGGCCATCCTCGAAGAGGTGCTGCTCGAGGTCATGTACGACCTGCCCAGCCGCACCGACGTGGGCAAGTGCGTCATCAACCGTGACGTGGTGCTCGAGCGGGTCAACCCCACGCTGCTCCCCAAGGTCGACACGCCCAAGGCCGATCGCCCCCGCCGCGCCGCCTCGTAGCTGCCGCGGCGTTTCACCGGCCCTTCCACGGGCTACGTTCCCGGCATGGGAAAGGCTCTGAAGTTCGCCATGCTCGGAGGTCTGGCCGGGGCAGGTGTGGCCGGCTACCAAGCGCTCAAGCAGGACGAGACGATCGAGGTCGTCGCTCGCCGCGCCGCCACCATCGGCGGTGAGGTTGCTGCTGCCGGGCTCGCTGTCGGCTTCCTGATGGACCGCCGCGGCCGCCGCAAGGCCCGGGCTGTGGCCGCCGTCGCCGCCGCCAAGCGGGGCAAGTTCGCCGCCGCCGCCATCGCCGCCAAGCCGCTGGTGGGCGCGGCCATGGAGCACGCCATGCACGCCGCCGAGGCGGCCAAGCCCAAGGTCGAGCACGCCGCCGAAGTGGCGCGGCCCAAGGTGGAGAAGGCAGCCAAGGCCACCCGTGAGAAGGCCGTGGAGATGGCCGAGGTGGCCAAGCCCAAGGTCGAGCACGCGGCCAAGGTGGCTCGGGCCAACGTTGTGGAGCTGGGCGACAAGGTGAGCGAGCGCATCGACAAGATGGAGCGCAAGCCCATCCTCGTCTCCATCAGCTGACCTAACCCGGTTCTGGCACCCGTTTTGCGGCGCAGGCGCCGCAAAACGGGTGCCAGAAGCCGTCGGGGTGGCGGGTCGCTACGCTTCGCGGCGCTGTGCCCGAGCCCCTCCGCATCCTGAGCAGCCCTGTCCGCCTCGTCGGGCCGCTCCACCTCGCCCACCTGAGCGCCCTGGTGTCGACCGACGCCCTGCTGCGTCGAGCCAGGGCCGAGGGCCGCCCCGCTGAGTGGATGGCCGCCTCGCTGGCGGGCGACCTGGCCGGGCAGACCGCCGTGGAACGCACGCTGGCCCGCGAGGGCCACGACCGGGCCACCCTGGGCCACGCCGCCTTCGTCGAACGGGTGAGGGCCTTCGAAGCCGAACACCGGGCAGCCGCCGCCGCCCTGCTCGCCGTGCTCGGCGTCGATGTCGACCTGGAGGCGGGCGCCCTCGACAACGAGCAGTCGGCCCGGGCCGCCCGCACCGCCTTCGTCCGCCTCTACGAGGCCGGGCTGCTGAAGCGTGAGGAGCGGGTGGTCGACACCTGCCCCCGCTGCGCCACCGTGGTCGACCCCGCCGACGCCGATGCCACCGAATTGGACAGCGAGACGGTCACCCTGCGCCTGCCCGACGCCGAGGGCGGCACTGCGCTCGACGTCGAGGTTGTCGCCCTCGAGCTGCTGCCCGGCGTGGTGGCGGTCGCCGTCCCCGAGGGGCACGAGGCGGGAGGCCGCAGCGTGCACGTGCCGCTGGGGGCCAAGGACGTGCCCGTGGTGGTCGACCCGGCCACCGAGGCGCCGCGCATGGTGGTGCCCGCCCACGACGCCGCCGCCGCCGCCTTGGGGCTGACGGCCGTGGAAGTGCTCGACGGCGAGGCCGTGGTCACGGCAGCGGGGCCGCTCAACGGGCTGGCCCGCTACGCCGCCCGGTTGGCTGCCCGGGAGCTGTTGGCGGCCGACGAGGCCGTCGTCGCTGCCCGTCCCGTGGCGGAGGCAGCGGCCCGCTGCCGGCGCTGCTCGACCGTGCTCGTGCCCCGGCTGGGCGCCCACTGGTTCCTGCCCATGGCCGACCTGGAGGTGGCCGCCGCCGACGCCGTGCGCGAAGGACTCGTCACGTTCTTCCCTGCCGCCGCCCTCGACACGTTCCTGGAGCGGGCCGGGGCGGGCGGCGAGTGGTGCCTGAGCCACACGGTGTGGGCGGGCCAGGCCGTGCCGGTCTCGACCTGCCTCGACTGCGGGCGCACCGCCGTCGAGGTCGAGCCGTCGACCTCGTGCGGCCGCTGCATGGGCGAGCTGGTGCCCGACGGCGGCGTGCTCGACGCCCGTTTCGTGGGCGCCGTGTGGCCCCTGGCCACAGGGGGCTGGCCGGGCGAGGCGGTGGGGGCCGACGAGGAGCGCATCCTGGTGGTCAGCCCGTCGGGCGTGGGCAAGTGGGCGCTGCCCATGGCCGCCGTGGGCCTGTGGCTGGCGGGGGCGGTGCCGTTCAGCCGGGTGGCCGTGCACGACGTGACAGCCACGGCGGACGACCCCGACCCCCACGTGAGCCCCGACCTCCCCGCCCTCCTGGAGGTCGAAGGACGTCGGGTGGTGCGGGCTGCACTGGCCGCGGGCGGGCTCGACCTCGACGCCGCCCGGGCGCTGGTGGCGGCCGTCGACGACCCGCCCGAGGGGGAGGCCGACATCGACGCCTTGGTCGAGGGCTACACGGCTGCCTTTGCCGCGGGCACGCCCGGCGTCGCCGTGGGCCTGCTGGCGGCGGCCTTGCAAGAAGGCGTTCGCCCGGCCGTGGCCGACCGCGTGCGGGCCCTGGCCGCTCCCATCCTGGGCGACTGAACGATGAACTACGACGACGCCCTCGCGTTCCTCGACGCGCACGTGAACCTGGAGGCCGACCCCGCGCCCCGGGCGGCCGCCATGCGCCTCGACCGCATCCGCCGCGTCACCGAGCTCATGGGCGACCCCCAGCGCACCTATCCGGTCGTCCACTTGACGGGCACCAATGGCAAGGGCTCGACGGCCCGCATGATCACCGCCCTGTTGCAGGCCCAAGGGTTGTCGGTGGGCACGTACACCAGCCCGCACCTGGAGCGCATCAACGAGCGGATGACGTGGAACGGCGCCCCCATCGCCGACGAGGACTTCGCCGACGTCGTCGGCGCCGTGGCCCGCCTCGAACCGCTGCTCGACGGCCCCCTGTCGCACTTCGAGATCCTGACGGCCGCCGCCTTCCGCTGGTTCGCCGACATCGCCGTCGACGTCGCCGTGGTCGAGGTCGGCTTGGGCGGGCGCCACGACGCCACCAACGTGGCCGACGCCGCCGTGGCCGTCGTCACCAACGTGGCTCTCGACCACGTCGAGGTCATCGGCCCCACTCGCCACGACATCGCCGTCGAGAAGGCGGGCATCGTGAAGCCGGGCACAACGCTGGTGCTGGGCGAGGCCGACCCTGCGCTGGCCGCCGTGTTCGAGGCCGACATCGTGCGGCGGCGCCACGAGGAGTTCGACTGCGACGACAACCGCGCCGCCCACGGCGGACGGGTGCTGCTGCTGCGCACGCCGGGTGCTGCCTACGAGGGCGTGTTCCTCCCGCTGCACGGCGCTCACCAGGCCGACAACGCGGCGCTGGCGTTGGCCGCGGCTGAGGCGTTCTTCGGCGCCCCGTTGCACGAGGACGTGGTGACCGAGGCGTTCGCCACCGTGCGGGTGCCGGGGCGCATGGAGGTGGTGGGCCGCCATCCGCTACGCATCCTCGACGGCGCCCACAACCCAGCCGGCGCCCAGGCAGCGGGCGCCACGCTGGACGACGAGTTCGCCGGGGTGGAGTCGCGCATCCTGGTGGTCGGCATGCTGCAAGGTCGCGACCCGGTGCAGATGCTGGAGGCCTTCGACCCCTCGACGGTACGGCTGGTGGTGGCGTGCCCGCCGCCGTCGCCCCGGGCCATGCCCGTCGAAGAGGTGGCCGCCGCCGCCCGTTCGCTGGGGATCGACGTGGTCACCGACGACTCGGTGGAAGGCGCCGTCCGCTGGGCGTTGCACGAGGCCCGCGACGACGAACTGGTGCTGGTGACCGGCTCGCTCTACGTCGTCGGCGCCGCCCGCTCGGTCCTCACCGGCTGACCCCACCCCCCCCTCGAAGTTGCGTAGGAACCGCGCCGGAAAACGGCGCGTTTCGACCGCAACTTCAGCGGGCGAGGCGCTCGGCCAGCTTGCGCCGGCCCCGCTGGGCGACTGCGGCGGCGCCCCACATCGCCGCCTGGGCCAACGTGGGCTTGCGCAGGAAGACGATCACCGACGTCCACCGCATGGCGCCTTCGCCCATGACCAGGTGAGGGTTGCGGTTGATGTTCTCGGCGATGACGACGGGGTCGTCGATCAGCTCACGGGGCGGCGGTTCGTCGTCGAGCTGCTCGACCGGCACCAGCCCCGAGGCGGCGACCACGCACCGTTCGAACACGTCGCGGGCGAAGAACTCGTCGTTGGCCGGCCCCTCCAGCACCAACTCGGTGGCCACGCAGGCCACGCCGCCTGGCTTGAGGACGCGAGCCATCTCCTGCATGGCGACGCTCGCCATCTCGTGCCCGCCGAAGTGCTCGATGGAGCTGAGCGAGTACACGACGTCGAAGCTGCCGGCGGCGAAAGGCAGCTTGAGCCCGTCGGCGGGCAGGCCGACGAGGCGGTCTTGCCGGTAGGGGAACGGGGCGTACTTCTCGCGATCGGTGAGGAAGTCGGGGTCGGCCTCGGCTTCGGGCGTGTCGATGAAACGGCCCTCGTAGAGGTCGGTGGCGACGGTCAGCTTCGAGCGGTTGGCCAGGTGGTAGAGGATGTGCTCGTGGCCCGCGCCCACGCCCAGCACGGTGCGGTCGGGGCCGAGGGCGCCGAGGCGCTCAAGCCCGTAGATGCAGTGCGCCCATTCGAAGGCCTTGCGGTGGACGATCTCGGGCCGCAACTCCAGCGCCCGCAGCACGCCCAGCCACTCGGGGTCGTCCCACACGTCGGGACGGCAGACCCGGTTGAGGGCCGGGCCGTGGTCGAAGAGCCGCTGGGGGACAGGGGCCGCAGCCGCAATCGCCTGAGGGGTGACCATTCGCACGGGCGGCATTCTGTCGCTAACTTGCCCGCCCCATGGACCGCACCCTCGTCATCTGCAAGCCCGACGCCGTCGAACGGGGGCTGGCGGGAGAGATCATCGGCCGCTTGGAGCGCAAGGGCCTCAAGCTGGTGGCCGCCGAACTGCGCACCATCGACGCCGACACCGCGGGCCGCCACTACGAGGAACACAACGGCAAGCCGTTCTTCGGGGAGCTGGTCGAGTTCATCACCCGCAGCCCGTCGATGGTCATGGTGGTCGAGGGCCCCGGCGACACCTGGAAGGTCGTGCGCACGATGATGGGCGTGACCAACCCCAAGGAGTCGGCGCCCGGCACCATCCGGGGCGACTTCGGCCTCCTCATGGGCGAGAACCTGGTGCACGGCTCCGACGGCCCCGAGTCGGCCGAGCGGGAGATCGGCATCTTCTTCCCGAACCTCTGAGCCATGGGCGACTGGGGGGACGCGTCGCACATCGCCTGGAACGGGGCGTGGCTGCTGGTGTGGGTGGCGGCGTTGACCGCCCTCTGGGGTGACCGACGATCGCTCGACAGCTGGAGAGGCGGGGTGGTCGCCCTCGGCGTGGCGACGGTGAGCGTCGGGTACCGCGGCTACTGGCTGCCGGTCGGTGCCCTGGCCTACTTGGCTACTCGACGATTGGCGCGGCAGCGGGCCGGAACGGTCCGAACGTGAACGCCTGCAGGTAGGGCTCGGGGTCGACCGACCACTTGAAGGCCCGGATCTGTTCGATAGAACGGCGCCCGGTCAACGCCCGGAACCACTCGAAGGCAGGCGCCTCCACCGATCCCTCCGGCTCCACGTCGCCGTTCAGCGGCGGCTCGGCGCCCAGCAGCAGTTGCTCCAGGTCAGTCGAGCCTTCGCCGCCCAGCACCCACGACTGGTCGTCGGCCCGCACCTCGATCGGCGGAAGGCCTGCCCGCACCACGGTGGCGGCGAAGCCGCCCATGAGGAACTCCACCGACATGCCGATGGCCTCGGTGTCGCGAGCCCCGGGCGCGCCGAGGGCGCAGCGGATGTCGTGCTCGTGCGTGGTCATGTCGAGCACCCACTGTGTGCCGACCCGACCGGGGAACAAGGGCGCGATGGCCTCGACCTGCGGGGCCGCCGTCGACCACTCCTCGACCAGTTCGGCCATGGACCGGTCACGGCGCGCCTCGACCTGCGCGGCCGTCCACGGGGCGCTGGCAACGCCCTCGATGTTCCCGGCCAGGACGTCGCTGCAGACGCCTGCGAGGTGCGCCACCACGTCGTGCACCGACCACTGCGGGCACGTCGGCACCGGCACCGCCGCTTGCTCGGGCGACAGCCCCGAGACCAGCTCGGTGGTGCGCCCCCGACCCTCTGCGTACAGCTGTCCGATTTCCCCCATAGGCGCCGGACATTACGGCGCGGTTGGCGAAACCGACCAATCGCCCGTAGCCTTGAGCGCTGACCTCCACGCCTCACACGGGAGGGTCTTGCGCGTGTCCGACAATCTCTTCTCCTCTTTCCTGGGCCGCGACATGGCCGTCGACCTGGGGACCGCCAACACCCTGGTGTACGTGCGCGGGCGCGGCATCGTCCTCAACGAGCCTTCGGTGGTCGCCGTCAACGTCAAGGACGGGCGCCCTTTGGCCGTCGGCACCGAGGCCAAGCGCATGATCGGGCGCACCCCCAGCCACATCCAGGCCATCCGTCCGCTGAAGGACGGGGTCATCGCCGATTTCGAGATCTGCGAGAAGATGCTGCGCTACTTCATCCACCGGGTGCACCAGCGGCGCTTCGCCAAGCCCCGCATGGTGATCTGCGTGCCCTCGGGCATCACCGGCGTGGAGCAGCGGGCCGTGCAGGAGGCCGCCGAGTACGCAGGCGCCCGCAAGCCCGCCTACATCATCGAAGAGCCCATGGCCGCCGCTATCGGCGCCGGGCTGCCTGTCCACGAGCCCACCGGCAACATGGTGGTCGACATCGGCGGCGGCACCACCGAAGTGGCCGTCATCTCGCTCGGCGGCATCGTCACCAGCCAGTCCATCCGCATCGGCGGCGACGAGCTCGACGACGGCATCATCCAGTTCATCAAGAAGGAGTACAGCCTCGCCCTCGGCGAGCGCACGGCCGAGGAGATCAAGATCGCCCTCGGTTCCGCGTGCCCCCTGGAAGAGGAGCTGCACGCCGAGATCCGAGGCCGCGACCTCATCACCGGCTTGCCCAAGACGATCGTGACCACCACCGAGGAAATCCGTGAGGCCATCGAAGAGCCGTTGTCGGCCATCGTCGATGCTGTGAAGGTGACCCTCGACAAGACGCCGCCCGAGCTCGCCGCCGACATCATGGAACAGGGCATCGTCCTCACCGGGGGCGGCGCGCTGCTCCACGGCCTCGACGCCCGCCTCTCGGCCGAGACCGGCATGCCGATCGTCATCGCCAAGAACCCCTTGCACTCGGTCGCCATCGGGAGCGGCCAGTGCCTCGAGGAGTTCGAGGCCCTGAAGCAGGTCCTCATCTCCTCGAGCGGCCACTAAGGAGCCGGCCTGCGTGGCCGTCTATCGACGCTCTGCTCGTCCTCGGTTCACCCTCCTGCTGCTCGTCGTCACCGCTGTCACCCTGCTGACCCTCGACGAGCGCGGGGCCCGGGTGGTCGACAGCGTGCGCGGTGCCGCCCGCGACGCCTTCGCGCCGATCACCTCGGCGGCCGACGCCGTGTTCGAACCGGTGGGCGACGTGGTGCAGGGCATCGTCCACTACGGCGACCTGGAGGCGGAAAACGCCCGCCTGCGCGAACAGCTGGCCAGTCGCGACGGCGAACAGCTGAAGGCCCAGGACGCCCAGCGCGAGCTGAAGGCGCTGCTCGACCAGCAGGAGCTCGCCTACATCGGCGACATTCCCACCGTGGCCGCCCGCGTGGTGACCCTCTCGCCCAACAACTTCGAGCTGACGCTGGAGATCGACCGCGGCACTGGTGACGGCGTGGTCCAAGGCATGCCGGTGGTGTCGGGCGCCGGGCTGGTGGGCCGAGTGGTCGAGGCCAGCCGCACCCGTTCGACGGTGCTGCTGATCACCGACGCGGAGTCGAGCGTCGGCGTGCGGCTGGTGTCGTCGGGCGACATCGGCGTGGCCAACGGCCAAGGCGAACGCTCGCCCCTCGGCGTCGACCTGATCGACCCCGCCACGGTGGTGCCGCCCGACGAAGTGGTGGTCACCAGCGGCTTGCAGCAGAGCGTGTTCCCGCCGGGGATCCCGGTGGGCAAGGTGCGCTCGGCCACGGCTCGCCCCGGGGAACTGCAGCAGGAGGTCACCGTCGACCCGGTCGTCGACCTCAGCCGCCTCACCTTCGTCAAGGTCCTCCAGTGGAGCCCCCGGGCCGCATGAACCGGGCCCGCCTGCCGATTGCCGTACTGCTCGTCCTCACGCTGCAGTACTCGGCCTTCCAGGACGTGCGCATCCGCGGCGTCCATCCCGACGCCCTCCTGCTGTTCGCCATCGCGGTGGCCATCGTGGCGGGCAGCGAGTCGGGCGCGGTTGTCGGCTTCGGCGTAGGCCTGTTGGCCGACTTGTTCGTGCAGACCCCGCTCGGCCTGTCGGCCCTCACCTTCGCCCTCGTCGCCTTCGCCGTGGGCGCCCTGCAGGCCACGCTCATCCGCTCGTCGTGGTGGATCACCCCGGTGACGGCGTTCGTGGCCAGCGCTGCGGGCATCGTCTTGTTCGTCGTGCTCGGCGCCGTGCTGGGCCAGACCCAGCTGCTCGACGCTGACGTGCCGGCCATCGTTGCCGTCGTCGCCGTCGGCAACGCCGTGCTCGCCCTGCCCGCCGTGCGCCTGGCCTCGTGGGCCATGGCGGGACTCGAACCCGACCGTTCCTACGCCCGATGACCACAGAGAACAGCCGCCTCCGACTCGCCGTGCTCGGCGTCGTCGTCATCTCGCTCTTCGCCGCCCTCTTCGCCCGCCTCTGGTACCTCCAGGTGCTCGACAGCGAGACGTTCCAGCTGCAGGCCGAGCAGAACGAGGCCAAGCTCGTCTTCGAGGAAGCGCCGCGCGGCCGCATCCTCGACCGGCAAGGCCGGGTGCTTGTCGACAACCGGGTGTCGGAGGCCATCACCGTCAACCGGGTCGAGCTCAAGGGCCACGAACAAGAGGTGATCCCGCGCCTGGCCGCCCTGCTCGGCATCAGCGAGGCCGAGCTGGTCAAGCGCATCGCCGATCCTCGCTACAGCCACTACAAGCCGGTGCCGGTGGCCGAGGACGTGCCCGAGGAGAAGATCGTCTACCTCAAGGAGCACCGCGCCGACTTCCCCGGCGTCGACGAGGCCAAGCTGGCCCGCCGTTCCTACCCCAACGGCACCCTGGCCGCCCACCTGCTCGGCTACGTCGGTGAGATCAACGACACCGAGCTCAAGAGCCGCGACGAGAAGGGCTATCGGCTGGGCGAGTCGATCGGGAAGTCGGGCGTCGAGCAGTCCTACGAGGAAGACCTGCGCGGCGAGCAGGGCATCACCAAGCTCCAAGTCGACTCGTCCAACCGGGTATTGCAGACGCTCGCCCGCCGTGCCCCCGTGCAAGGCCACGACGTACAACTGACGATCGACCTCGACGTGCAGCGCCTGGCCGAGGAGTCTCTCGTGCGCGGCCTCGAAGCGGCCCGGCGCGACGCCGACCGGGAGACAAAGAAGAACTTCGTGGCGCCCGCGGGCTCCGTCGTGGTGCTCGACCCCAACGACGGTTCGGTGCTGGCCATGGCGTCGTACCCGACGTACGACCCGGCCTCGTTCGTCAATGGCATCAGCCCCGACGTGTTCCGCACGATGCAGGACCCGGCCAGCTACTTCCCCCTCAACAACCGGGTGGTGCAGGGCCAGTACGCGCCGGGCTCCACCTTCAAGCTGGTGACGGCGACGGCCGCCATGCGCAAGGGCCTTGTCAACGAGCGCACCACCTTCGACGACCACGGCGAACTGCGGGTCGGCAACCGCACCTTCCGCAACGCGGGCAGCTACCCGTGGGGCCGGGTCAACGTGACCCGGGCGCTGGCCGTGTCGTCCGACGTCTACTTCTACACGTTGGGTGCGTCGTTCTGGAACCAGCGCAGCCAGTACGGCGAGACGGTCATTCAGGACACGGCCAAGGAGTTCGGCCTGGGCGAGAAGACGGGCATCCCGCTGGCGTCGGAGGCCCGCGGCCGCATCTCCGATCCCGAGGGCCGCAAGCGGTTGCACGAGGCGCGGCCCGACGCCTTCCCCGAGGGCCGCTGGTTCGCGGGCGACAACGTCAACCTGTCGATCGGCCAGGGCGAGACCGTGGTGACGCCCCTGCAACTCGGCGTCTCCTATGCGGCGTTCGCCAACGGCGGCACGGTGCACCAACCCAAGGTGGCGGCGCGCATCCTGCGCCAGGACGGCACGGTCGTGCGCGAAGTCCCGTCGGTCACCACCCGCAAGGTCGACCTGCCGGCCAACGTGCGCACCCCCATCGTGGCGGGCCTTCGCGGTGCCATCACCGATCCCAAGGGCACCGCCCATGGCGCCTTCGCAGGCTTCGACGGCTTCCCGGTGGCGGGCAAGACCGGCACCGCCCAGGTGACCGGCAAGCAGGACACGGCCATCTTCGCGGGCTTCGGCCCCGCCAACGCCCCGCAGTACGCCATCTCCGTGATCATGGAGGAGTCGGGCTTCGGCGGTTCCGTGGCGGCGCCGGTGGCGCGGCGTATCTTCGCCGGGCTGGCGGGCAAGCCGGTGGGCGACGTGCAGTTGGCCGGAGGGGTCGACTGATGGCCGCTGTAGCCAGTCGCACGCGCACCCGGGGCACGGGCCGCACGAGCACGGGCCCGTGGGCGCACGTCGACTTCGTGCTCGTCGTCGCCGTCGTGCTCATATCGGCCCTGGGGACGTTGATGGTCTACAGCGCCACCCGCCGGCGGCTGGAGGCCGAGGGACGAGTCGACCCCGAGTACTTCCTCAATCGCCAACTGGTCTTCGTGGTGCTCGGGATCGCCGTGATGATCGGCATGACGCTGGTCGACTACCGCGTGTTCCGCGACCGCGCCGCGCTCATCTACCCGGCCACGGTGGCGTTGCTGTTCGCTGTGCTCACGCCTTTGGGCTCCAGCAGCAAGGGCTCGCAGGCGTGGTTCCAACTGGCGTCGTTCCAGTTCCAGCCCTCGGAGTGGGCCAAGATCGCCCTGATCGTCTGCCTGGCCGCGTACGCATCACTGCACCGCGGCGACCTCGACGCCCAGCGGCTTGCCGTGGTGGTGGGGCTCACCGCCGTGCCCGTCGGGCTGATCATGCTGCAGCCCGACCTCGGCACCGCCCTGGTGTTCCTGGCCATCCTGCTCGGCATGTTGCTGGTGGCGGGCGCCCGGCCCCAGCACCTCGGGGCGCTGGCCCTGATGGGCGTGGCCGTCGTGGTGGTCGTGCTCCAACTCGGCATCCTGCAGGACTACCAGCGCGAGCGGCTGACGGCGTTCCTCGACCCCACCGAGGACACGCAGCGTTCGGCCTACAACCTCAACCAGTCGAAGATCGCCATTGCCCACGGCGGGCTGACCGGCACCGGGTTGTTCAACGGCTCGCAGACGAACCTGTCGTACGTGCCCGAGCAGCACACCGACTTCATCTTCACCGTGGTGGGGGAGGAGCTCGGCCTGGCCGGGTCAGGACTGCTGTTGGCCCTGTTCGCCGTCGTCATCTGGCGCACGTGGCGAGCGGCCGCCTTGGCCCGCGACCTGAGCGGCACGCTGGTGTGCGTCGGCGTGCTGGCCATGTTCGTGTTCCAGATCTTCGAGAACGTCGGCATGACCATGGGCATCATGCCGATCACCGGCATCCCCTTGCCCTTCATGTCGTATGGCGGCTCCGCAACCTTGGCGGGTTTTGCGGCCGTGGGCCTCGTGCTCAACGTGCACATGCGCCGCTTCAGCTAGTCGTCGGCCGGCAGTCCCCTGCGGTGGCGCAGATCGCTACGTCGCCGGTGGCCGAGGTGAGGCCGGTCGGGGTCAGCGTCCACGGGCCCGCCATGGTGGGGTCGACGGTGCCTTGCGTGCGCGCTCCCACGGTGATGGTGAGGATGCGGTTGCCGTTCGACCACGACGAGGTGGCGGCGTAGCGGGCATCGGCGTCGAGGGTGCCGCCCGACAACGTGCCCACGCTGTCTTCGCAGCCGAGCACGATGGCGCCCGACTCGGCGCACACGGCATCAGGGGTCACGACATTGGCGGGCTGGTTGAGCTCGATCACGAACTGGTCGCCGCAGTCGAGGAAGCCATTGGTCCCGCACGCGCCTTCGACGATCGCCACCGACGTGGCCACGAAACCCACGCGCACGATGACGGCGGGGTTGCCGGTCACGCTCGTCCACTGGTCGAGGGTGGAGAGCACGCCGTAGCAGCGTGACTCACCAGCGGCCACGTCGGGCGTGTCGCTGTGCGAGGTGGCCGTCGGCTCCGCCACCGTCGTCATGCCGACGCACGTGTTGCCGGCGCGCACCTGGTAGGCGGTGGCGTGCTGCCCGGCACTCCACGACAACGACACGTCGTTGCCGAGCGGCTGGGCGGTCAACTGCGACGGCGTCCCCACGGCCAGCAGTGAAAAGGCCTGGGTCGAGCGGGTGCGCCCGCTGAAGGTCGCGTCGGTGCCTGTCGCCGACGACACGGCGATCGCGAAGGCAAAGGCCAAGGCGACGGCGACGAGGCGTTTCATCAGCAGCTGACGGCGGGCGCCGGGCGCCAGATGAGCCGGAGGAACTGGGCGGAGCAGGCGACGATCGTCAACGCCAAAGCCACGGTCGAGACCATGCCCGAGCGCAGGTAGCCGAGGAGGAAGCCGACGCCGGGAAGCGAGAACGCATACCGCCAGCCCGAGCCCGTCGCCGGGATCCGCCATGGGTCGGCGGCCGTGCTGGCGTCGCCTTGGGTGACGAAGCCTTCGCCGTCGCGCCGCACCACACGGTGGGTCACGAGGCGCTCGGGGCTGTCAGGGTGGGAAAAGGTGAGGATGTCGCCCGACTCGACATCGGCGGCATCGACCTGGCGCACGACGAGCAGCGAGCCCACCGGCAGGGTCGGCTCCATGCTGGCGGTGCGCACGAACAGCACCCGGTAGCCGAACACGTGGGGCCCGACGACGAGCCCCAGCCCGACGAAAACGACGAGCAGCGCGGCGAAGGCAACGACCACCGCACGCACGACGACGCGCAGCCGACCGACGGGCGGCGGTCCGAAGGACAGCACGGCGCCGGGGCCCGAAGGCCCCGACGCCGTCATGCTGCTCAGGCCAGGTACCACGTGAGGTCCGTGGTCGCCTTGCGGCCCTGGAAGGTGTTGTCGGCATCAGCCGGCAGCTTCACGCCGACCTTGAAGTAGGTCGACCCGCCTGCGTCGAGCCCGCTGCCGATGGCGAGGCCGTTCGACGACGAGCTGTAGCTCGTCTGGAAGGCGGCCAACGTCTTGGCGGCGTCGGAGAAGTCGCAGGTGTTCGCTGTCGTTGTGCCGCCGTAGACGCATGCCGACGGCGTTGTGAAGCCAGAGTCCGAGTACTGCTGGACGTAAAGCTGCACCTTGGAGCAGGGATTGCCGGTGCCGTGGTAGCTCTCGGCGTTGTCGGCGTTGGTGCAGGCCGCCGAGAACACCTTGAAGGCGGTGGCGGCCAAGCTGCCCTCGTTCTTGACGGTCACCGTCTGGGTGGCGGAATCGCCGGGCTTCTGGACGGTGGCGTTGAAGAGGGCCTCGCACGAGGTGTTGGAGTTGGTGTCGGTGGTCCCACCGCCCGTCGACAGGCAGGCGCTGCCACCGGTCTTGGTCGACGACAGCACGAGCGTGCCGTTGGAGAACAGATTGTCGGCGTTCTTCACCTGGGCCGTGAAGCCGGCGAAGGTCCCGATCCCACCGAGCCCGGCCGCGGCCGCGCTCAGTACACCCAAGGTGGCGAGCACCTTGATTCGGTTTGACTGCATATTCGGTTGTTCCTCCTGTTTTCGGTAACCCGGCTGCCTGCGTCGTGCAGGTCCGTGGCTTTGCGTCCCCGAGTCGCCTCGGGTTTGCCGATTCGGTACGGAGGGGTTGTTGCTTCCCCCCGGTGCTCAGACGAGCAAAAGCTGCATCGTCGGGGGAGCAGCCACTCATGAGAGCCATTTGTCCGAACGGTGACTGTCATGGCCAGGTGTCAATAGTCCGGGCCGAAGGGGGGCGCAGGCGGGCAGCCGTCTACACTGGCGCGGAACATGACGTCGCTCTGGCCGCGGATCGAGCCCCTGCTGGCCAAGGTGCAGAAGCCGGCTCGCTACATCGGGTGCGAAGACGGCGCGCAGGCTCCCGTGCACAGCCCGCACAAGGTCGCCTGGCTCCTCGTCTATCCCGACGCTTACGAGATCGGCCTGCCCAACCAGGGGCTCCAGATCCTCTACGAGATCCTCAACGAGCGCCCCGATGCGGTCGCCGAGCGGTCCTACGCGCCGTGGGTCGACATGGAAGCGCTGATGCGAGCCCGCGGCGTGCCGTTCTTCAGCGTCGACACCCACCGGGCGGCGGGCGACTTCGACCTCATCGCCTTCAACCTGTCGGCCGAGCTCGTCTACACCAACCTGTTGAACTGCGTGGACCTGGCGGGCGTGCCGGTTCGCACGGCGGACCGCTCGCCTGAACACCCGTTGATCGCCGCAGGCGGCCACTGCGCCTTCAATCCCGAGCCCCTGGCCGACTTCGTCGACTTCTTCGTCATCGGCGACGGCGAGGAGGTGGTGTCCGACATCACCGCCGTCGTGCGGGGCTGGAAGAACAGCGGGCGCACGTCGCGTGAAGGCGTGCTGCGCGAGCTGGCCACAGTGCCGGGCGTCTACGTGCCCTCGATGTACGACGTGGCCTACGACGGCGAGGCGCTGCGCTCGGTCACCCCGAAGTACGCAGACGTCCCCGCGGTTGTCGAGAAGCGCACGATCTCCGACCTCAACGACTGGCCGTACCCCAAGCAGCAACTGGTGCCCATGACCGAGGTGGTGCACGACCGCCTCAACGTCGAGGTGTTCCGGGGCTGCACCCGGGGCTGCCGCTTCTGCCAGGCGGGCATGATCACCCGCCCGGTGCGCGAGCGGTCCAACGAGCAGGTGCGCTCGATGGTCACCGGCGGCCTGCAGCGCACCGGCTACGACGAAGTGGCGCTGACCTCGTTGTCGACGGCCGACTACTCCGGCATCGAAGACGTGGTGGGCGGCATCATCAACGACCCCATGTGCCAAGGCTCGGTCGGCGTGAGCCTGCCCAGCCTGCGGGTCGACGCCTACACGGTGGGCATCGCCACCGAGATCGCCAAGGTGCGCCGCACCGGCCTCACGTTCGCCCCCGAAGGCGGCACCTGGCGCATGCGCCAGGTCATCAACAAGCTCATCCGCGAAGAGGACCTGTACGGCGCGGCGGAGTCGGCCTTCAGCCAGGGGTGGCAGCGCATCAAGCTGTACTTCCTCACCGGCCTGCCCACCGAGGCCGACGAGGACACCCTCGGCATCGTCGAGTTGGCCAAGAACTGTGCAGCCATCGGGCGCAAGCACTCGGGCCGGGTCACCGTCTCGGCGTCGGTCGGCGGCTTCGTGCCCAAGGCGCAGACGCCGTTCCAGTGGTTCGGCCAGAACACGGTCGACGAGCTGCGCCGCAAGGTCAACCTCTTGAAGGACACAGCCCGTAAGGTCCAAGGCGTGCAGCTCAAGTGGCACGACCCCAAGGCCACGTTGGCCGAGGGCATTGCCAGCCGCGGCGACCGCCGGCTGGGTGCGGTGATCGAGGAGGTGTGGCGCAACGGCGGCATCTTCCAGGAGTGGTCGGAGTTCTTCGACCTCTCGCTGTGGGAGGACGCCATGGCCAAGCACGGCCTGTCGGTCGACTGGTACGTGTACCGCCACCGCGACGAGGACGAGGTCCTGCCCTGGGACCACATCTCGGCCGGGCTCCACAAGGACTTCCTCTGGCAGGACTGGCAGGACGCGCTGGCTGCGTCGGGCGTCGAGGACTGCCGGTGGACCCCCTGTTACGACTGCGGCGCCTGCACGGGCTACGGCATCGAGCACGTCGTGGCATCACCAATGCCGCCCGCGGGCGGCAGCCAGGGCACCGGGCAAGACCTGAGCACGGGCGGGTTCGTCCCCGTGCAACTCCTCGCCGGGCGGCCGAGCTAGCCGTGCGCGTCCGGCTCCGTTTCTCCAAGGTGGGCAAGATCCGGTGGACGAGCCACCGCGACCTCGCCCGCATGTGGGAGCGGGGCTTCCGGCGGGTGCAGTTGCCGTTGGCCTACACCCAGGGGTTCTCGCCTCGCCCCAAGGTGAGCTTCGGGCTCGCCCTGCCCACCGGCGCCGAGTCGGTGGCCGAGTACCTCGACATCGAGTTGGCGCCCGGCGCCACCGTCGACGTCGACTCGTTGCCGGCGCTGCTCACGCCGGTGCTCCCCGCCGGGGTCGACGTTTCGGCCGCGGCGGCAATCGACGACCGGGCCGACTCGCTCCAGCACGAGGTCAGCTCGTGTTCGTGGCGGGTCGAGGTGGTGGGCGCTCCGGCCGACAAGATGGAACGCCTTGTCGCCGACGCGCTGGCCGCCGATTCGCTCGTCGTCTCGCGGGAACGCAAAGGCCGCCTGTCGGAAGACGACATCCGACCCGGCCTCCTGTCCGTCACCGTCGCCCCTGGCGACCCGGTGGTGCTCGAGTGCGAGCTTGCCGCCGCGCCGCGTGCCTTGCGGCCTACGGAGTTGCTGCGGGCACTGTCGCCCGACGGCAGCATCGAGGCAGCGAGCGTGCGACGAACTGCCCAATGGATTCTGCGCGACGGCGCGCGATCGGAGCCTTTGCCGGCCCCGCTCGACGCGACGGACGCGCCGCCCGCTCCAAGCCTGGAGCGTGCGTCATGAGAAGGGACGTACTCCATGTCCGACGCAACCCCGATCCCTGCCGGAGAACCGCAGGAGCATCAGGAACAGCCCGCAGCCGCTGAGGGCGGGGCGACGCCGTCCGGCGGCACCGGAGCGGCCAAGCGCCGCCGCCGGGGCTCCCGAGGCGGGCGCAACCGCAACCGCTCAGGTGGCGGCGGGGGCGGTGGTGATCGCAACGGCAACGGCGCGGCGGGCGACGAGGCCGAGGTTGATCGTCGTCCCGACGACCTGCCCGACCGCCCCAACGAGGGACGCCCCTCGCCTGAGGCCGCAGCCAAGGCCACGATCATGCCCGGCGAGCCCGGCATCTTCCCGCCCAAGCCCTTCCTGACGCCGAAGGTGCCGCCGCCCGTGGTGGCCGGCGAGGCCGGCAAGCCGGACACCCCTGCCGCCGATGCGCCGGAGCCGAAGGAGGGCGGCAGCAGCCGGAAGCGCCGCCGCCGTGGTGGGCGCGGTCGCAGCGGTGCCAAGCGCCAGGAAGCTGTCGCCGCTGCCGAGCTCGACGAGCCCGTGGAGCTCGACGAGGAGACGATGGAGAAGCGCCGGGGGCGGGAGCGCAAGGGGCGGCCGGTGGGCCGCTACCAGATGTGCGTGCACCTGCGGCCGGGGGCCACGCAGATCGCCGTGCTGGAAGGGCGTTCGCTCATCGAGCACTACGTGTCGCGTCCGCAGGACGACGTCAACCAGATCGACGGCAACATCTACCTCGGCCGGGTGCAGAACGTCTTGCCCGGCATGGAGGCCGCCTTCGTCGACATCGGCACGCCCAAGAACGCCGTGTTGTACCGGGGCGACGTCCACTACGACCGCGACGACGTGGAAGGCGGCGGCAGCAAGGGCAGCGCCCGCATCGAGCAACTGCTGCGGGCGGGCCAGACCATCCTGTGCCAGGTCACCAAGAACCCCATCGGCACCAAGGGCGCCCGCCTCACCCAGGAGGTGTCGCTCCCCGGCCGGTTCGTCGTCCTGATCCCCAACAGCGACACCTACGGCATCTCCAAGCGGCTGGCCGACGACGAGCGCAAGCGCCTGCGGCGCATCCTCGACGAGGTGCGGCCCGAGGGGCACGGCCTCATCGTGCGCACCGCGGCGGAAGACGCCACGCCCGACGAACTGCGGCGCGACGTGGCCCGCCTGCTCAAGCAGTGGAACGACATCGACGGGCTGGCCAAGCGGTCGAAGGCGCCGTCGCTGCTCTACCGGGAGCCCGACATGGCGGTGCGGGTCATCCGCGAGGAGTTCAACCGCGACTACCGCGCCGTGGTCATCGACGACCGGGCGCTGTACGAAGACGTGCGCGACTACGTGGCCTCCATCAGCCCTGAGTTGGCCGACCGGGTGGAGTTCTACGACCCCGAGGCCGAGGCGCTGCCGATCTTCGAACGCTTCCACGTGCACGAGCAGCTGCACAAGGCGCTCGACCGCAAGGTGTGGCTGCCGTCGGGTGGGTCGCTCATCATCGAGCGCACCGAGGCGCTGACCGTGATCGATGTCAACACCGGCAAGAACGTGGGCACCTCCAACCTGGAGGAGACCGTCTACCGCAACAACCTGGAGGCGGCTGAAGAGGTCGCCCGCCAGCTTCGGCTCCGCGACATCGGTGGCATCATCGTCATCGACTTCATCGACATGGAGATCCGCAAGAACCGTGACGAGGTGATGAAGGCCTTCCGAGGCGCCCTGTCGCGCGACAAGACCCGCACCCAGGTGTTCGACATCTCCGAGCTGGGCTTGGTGGAGATGACCCGCAAGCGGGTGTCGGAGGGCCTGGTGGAATCGTTCTCCCAGACCTGTCCGCACTGCGGGGGCCGCGGAATCGTGTTCGACGATTCGCTCCTGTAGCTGATGCTCAGATGGCGGCTGTTGCGAGCCCATCTGCCGCTGCGGCGGCCAGCAACAGACGATCGCCGGCAACGACTACGAGCTCGGCGTCGCTGACCCGGTGCGCCGCCGCCAAGTGCACGGCGTCGTACCCTCGCAGCGCGTGCTGTTCGGCGAGGTCGCCGGCGTGGTAGGTGAGCGCCTCGTCGATTTCCAGCATCTCGAGTTGCGCGCATCGCGCCTCGAGGGCGGCGGCCGCGGATCGCAACTCCCCGGCCGTCATGCGCTCCATCCGATGCGCCTGCGCAAGCGCTGTGCGAGCCTCGGGGTAGACCAGCCGTACGCTCGCAACACGATTGGCGGCGTCCCAAAGCCTGGCCGCTGGTTCCGAGCCCGCTTCCTCGATCAGCAGCGGAACCAGTGCCGACGTGTCGAAGTAGGCGATCACCGCCGCTGTTCGCGAACGAGATCCGAGACAGTCCCCTTCGTCTTGATCGGCTTTCCAGGAGGCTGTTTCGGCTGTCGAGCAGGAGTGACGACTCCCTCGGCAACGAGCCTGTCCAGTGCCCGCTCAACGCCCATCGGCAGCACTCGGGCGATGGCGTGCCCGCGATCAGTGACGACGACCTCCTCGCCTCCTCGGACTCGGTCCAGGTACCGGCTGAGGTTGTCCCTGAGTTCTCGGACGCCTACTTCCATTCCTCGACCTCCACCATGACGCCACTTGCTGCACATCAGTGTAGCCACATTGCCTGCCAGTGGTAGGGCACGCCGCCCCGCCGGAGGACCTACGCCGGATTAACGGCTTCGCACGGCTTCGCCTACACTGGACCGCCTATGTACGCAGTGATCAAGACCGGTGGCAAGCAGGAGCGCGTAGCCGAAGGCGAGCGCGTCCTCGTCGAGCTGCTCGGCAAGGACGAGGGTGACGACGTCACGTTCACACCCCTGCTCCTGGTCGACGGCGAGAACGTCGTGACCGGTGGCGACCTGGCTGCGGCCACCGTGTCGGCCCGAGTGGTCGGCGAGGAGAAGGGCCCGAAGGTCCGGGGCTTCACCTACAAGAACAAGACCAACCAGCGGAAGCGCTGGGGTCACCGCCAGAAGTACACCATGATCGAGATCACCGGGATCTCCAGGGGTTAACGAGCCATGTCGAAGACCAAAGGTGGAGGTTCCACCAGGAACGGGCGTGATTCAGCCGCCCAGCGCCTCGGCGTCAAGGTGTTCGACGGCACGGCCGTCAACGCCGGCGCCATCATCGTCCGCCAGCGCGGCACCAAGTTCCACCCGGGCATCAACGTGGGCCGCGGCGGCGACGACACGCTGTTCGCCCTCGCTCCGGGCAAGGTGAAGTTCGGCGCCCGCAAGGGCCGGAAGCTGGTCGACATCCTCCCTGCCGACGGCTGATCTGCCCTCACGATTTCTGCGGCGCCGGGCCTTCGAGGCCCGGCGCTGACGCGTCTCCCCTTATGTCCCCCTTCCTCCACTCCCCGCTGCAGGCCTGCGCCAGCGTAATGTCCCGCGCCATGGGGGCCGCCTGATGGCCGGGTTCGTCGACGAGGCCCAGCTGCACGTGAAGGCGGGCGACGGCGGCGCGGGCTCGGTGTCGTTCCGTCGTGAGGCCCACACGCCCAAGGGCGGGCCCGACGGCGGCAGCGGCGGCAAGGGCGGCGACGTGTGGCTGGTGGCCGACCACGACGTGGCCTCGCTCCTCCAGTTCCGTGACCACCCGCACCGGCGGGCGGGCAACGGCGGGCACGGCGCGGGCCGCGCCAAGCACGGTGCCAACGGCGCCGACACCATCGTCAAAGTCCCCATCGGCACGGTGGTCAAGGACCTCGAAGGCAACGTGGCGGCCGACCTCTCCAACGACGGCGACCGCTGGATGGCCGGGGCCGGCGGACGGGGCGGGCGAGGCAACGCCACCTTCCTCTCCAACAGCCGCCGGGCGCCGAGCTTCGCCGAGCAGGGCGAGGTCGGTGAGGAGCATTGGTACAACCTCGAGCTCAAGCTCATGGCCGACGTCGCCCTCGTCGGCTTCCCCAACGCCGGCAAGTCGACGCTCATCTCCCGCATCTCGGCGGCCAAGCCCAAGATCGCCGACTACCCGTTCACCACCCTGGTGCCCAACCTCGGCGTCGTGCGTTACGACGAGCACGAGTTCGTGGTGGCCGACATCCCCGGGCTCATCGAAGGGGCCAGCGAGGGCAAGGGGCTGGGGCACCGGTTCCTTCGTCACGTCGAGCGGGCGCGCGTGCTCGTGGTGCTGCTCGACCTGGCCGCCGCCGACGGCACGCCGCCGGAAGAACAGGAGCGCATCCTTCTGCAGGAGCTGGGCCAGTACCGCCCTGAGCTGCTGGAGCGCCCTCGCGTCACCGTCGGGACCAAGGCCGATGTCGCGTTCAGCATGTGGGATGGGAATCTCATCTCATCCGTGACGGGGGCGGGCATCCCCGCACTGCTGGGCCAATTGGCCGTGCTCGTCGAAGAGGCGCGCAAGGAACTGCCCGAGGCGGTGGGCTTCGTGGTGCACCGGCCCGAGGCCGAAGGGCTGCTCATCGAACGGGGCGACGACGGCGCGTTCGTTGTGCGGGGCAAGGCGGCCGAGCGGGCCGTGGCGGTGTCCGACATCACCAATGCCCAAGCCCTCGCCTACGTGCAGGGCCGGCTCAAGCGCCTCGGCGTCGACCGGGCGCTGGCGCGGGCGGGCGCGCGCGAGGGCGACATCGTGCACATCGGCGGCTTCAGCTTCGAGTACGAGCCGTAATGCGCTCCGGGTTCCGTCAGGCTCGGCACCTCCCCGCCCTCGTCCCTCGGGCGGGGACCCCTCCGCGCCTGCCACCCGTCGCTGGAGCGCAGAGAGGAACCGGCCTTCGGCCGGTGCTGCCGTAATGAAGGTCGTCGTCAAGATCGGGACGTCGTCGCTCACCGACGAGCACGGTGAGATCGAGCTGCTCGCCATCGAGAAGCTGTGCTCGGAGGTGGCGGGCCTGCGGGGCCAGGGTCACAAGGTCATCGTCGTGACCTCGGGCGCCATCGCCGCCGGGCTGCCGCCCCTCGGCCTCGGCGGCGCCCGGCCCACCGACCTGCCGACCCTCCAAGCCGTCTCAGCAGTCGGGCAGGGCAGGCTCATCCGCGTCTACGACGACGTGCTCGCACGCCACAACCTGGTGGCGGGCCAGGTTCTCCTGGCTCCGCTCGACTTCGTGCACCGCCAGCAGTACCTGCACGCCCGCCAGACCCTCATCCGCCTGCTGGAGCTCGGCGTCGTGCCCATCGTCAACGAGAACGACGCGGTGGCCGACGACGAGATCCGCTTCGGCGACAACGACCGACTGGCCGCGCTGGTCGCCCATCTGGTGACGGCCGACGTGCTGGTGATCCTCACCGACATGCCCGGCGTGTTGACCGCGGATCCCCGGTTCCACGAGGACGCCTCGCTCATCGAGGAAATCGTGGAGGTCGACCACGAACTCGAACGGGTGGCGGGCGGCGCGGGCTCGGTGCGGGGGAGCGGCGGCATGGCGTCGAAGTTGGCGGCCGCCAAGATCGCCGCGTGGTCGGGCGTGCGGGCCGTGATCGCGGCTGCCGACCGTCCCGGCGTGGTGGCCGGTGCGGTGGCGGGCGATGTCGGCATCGGCACGGTGGTGCGACCGCACGACCGGCGCCTCCCTGCACGGAAGCTGTGGATCGCCTTCGCCGTCGGCGCGTCGGGCACGGTCGTCGTCGACGACGGCGCGAGGCGAGCGCTGACGGAGCGGGGCACGTCGTTGTTGCCCGCTGGGGTCGTCGGGGTGCAGGGCAGCTTCGAGGCCGAAGACGCCGTTGAGATCGCGGATGCTGCGGGCCGGGTGTTCGCCAAGGGCCTCGTGCGTCACTCGGCGGCGCGGGTCAAGGAGTGGGCGGGCCGGCGCACGGCCGACCTGCCTCCCGACCTGCCCCACGAAGTCGTCCACCGCGACGACCTCGTCGTGCTTCCATAAGCCAAAAGCCCTTTAAATACAAGGGTTTTTGCTTGATCTTCGGATCGAACATGTGTACGATTAGAGCGTGGTTGGAGAACTGCGGGACGTCGTCGAAAAGCTGGAAGTTCCGCTCGACGGCGACGCCCTGGCAGAGGTCTTGAAGGTGGCGGACCTGCTCAACGCCAAGCTGGCGGCGGCGGTCGGCGAGTTCGACGCCGAGGCCCTGTGGGAGCTCGACGGGGCGACGTCGATGACGGCCTGGCTGCGGCACCACGCAGGCATGACGGCGAGCACCGCGAAGACGGTGGCGTCCACGGCGAAGAAGCTGCGCACCCTGCCGATGACGGCGGCGTGTTGGTTGTCGGGAAGCCTCACGGGCGGACAGGTGCAGGCCATCGTGCGCAATGCGACGCCGAGTTCGCGGAACACGAAGCGGCGGTCGTGCCCGCGCTGGTCGACCTATCGGTGGCCGACACCGCGTTGGCCATGCAGCAGTGGAAGGCGATGCTCGACATCGAGCCGAAGCTCGAGAGGGGCGTCCACCTGTCGCAGACCTTGGACGGCCAATGGGAACTGACCGGCTCGCTCGACCCGCTGGGCGGCGAGACCGTGGCCACCGCGTTGCGGTTGGCGATGGTCGACGACCCCGACGTGCTGCCGTCGCAGCGCAGGGCCGATGCACTGGTCGATGTCTGCAGGTTCTTCCTCGACCACCAGAGCGGTCGTCGTGGCGGACGGCATCGCCCGCACCTGAACGTGGTGGTCGACTACGAAGCCCTACGTGCCGGCAAGGGCGGCAGCTTCGTGGGCGGCGGGCTGCTCGACGGTGCGTCGGTGCAGGCGCTGGCGTGCGATGCGGCGATCCACCGGGTGGTCACCGATGGCCGCAGCACGATCCTCGACTACGGCACCTCCACCCGGACCATCCCGGCCCCATTGTGGTCGGCGCTGGTGCTGCGCGACCGGCACTGCCGGTTCGAGGGCTGCGACCGGCCGTCGCACTGGTGCGAGGCGCATCACGTGATGCCGTGGCACGACGGCGGTACCACGAGCCTCGACAACCTGGTGCTCAAGTGCAGCCGCCACCACCACCTCGGCCATCAACCGGGCTGGTCGGAGAAGCTGAAGCCCGACGGCACCCTGGTCATCACCGATCCACGCGGCCGCACCCGCACGACCCGACCACCTGGCGCACTCGCAGCGTGCAGTGGCGCGCACTCGCGATCAGCGTCGGCGGCGTGATCGTCGGTTGCGTCAGGGGGTGAGGCGGAGGCGGTCGAGTCGTTCGGCGGCTCGACGCTCCAACTGCGACTGCTCGAAGTCCCCGGTCGATGCTGCGGGCAGCCGCCCTTGTAACTCGGCCACCCCGAGCGCCCGGGCGTAGCGACGCTCGATCTTGTCGCGCACCTCGGCCAACGTGGGCACGTCGGCGCCCACCGACTCCGACAGCATCGCCAGCGCGCCGTTGATCTGCTCCTGCATGCGCGCTTGGTCAAGCTGGCTCAGCAGCTTCTGCCGCTCGCCCAAGGTCTTCTGCAGCGCTAAAGCGTTCTCGTCGACGGCTCGTTTGGCCTGCTCGGCAGCGCCGCTGGCGTGTAGGTGGAACGCCTTCAACCCGTCGACATCCGCCTCGATGGTGACCATGCGGGCCGCGTACGACAAGGCGGCTCGTTCGTCGCCGATGCGAAGGGCGTGGCGGGCCGAGTCGCTCACCTCCGCCAACTCCTCCATGGCACGGTTGAGCCGGATCTCGGTGTGCTTCTGGTTGGCCACGACCGTGGCCGCCTGCTCCCGCAAACGCCGGTGTTGGGCCTGTGCCTCGGCCATGGCCTGCTCCAGTTGCACCTTCGGGTCGGCTCGTTCGTCGAAGGCTTCCGACAACGCTGCCGAGCTGTACCGACCCATCCGCCGCAGAAGTCCGAGCATGAGGCCGATGGTACGGACGCACTGCCCTGAAGGGAATGTGTCATGCGTCTCAGTTACAGTCCGCGGCAGTGGCGCGGGTGATCGCTGGGCTGATGATGACGCTGGTCCTCGGAGCCTGGCCCGCGGCCGCGGCGCAGCCCGCTCCCAAGGTGCTCGTCACCACCGTCGACGACGCCATCACCCCCGTCATCGCCGACCACATCGCCGACGGCATCGGGCGGGCCGAGCGGGGCGGCTATGCCGCCTACCTCGTGCACCTCGACACCCCGGGCGGGCTCGACAGTTCGATGCGCAAGATCGTGCAGCGCATCCTTTCTGCCAGCGTCCCCGTGGTCGTCTACGTCAGCCCCCAGGGCGCGCGAGCGGCCTCGGCAGGTGCGGTGATCGCCCTCGCCGCCCACGTCTCCGCCGTGGCGCCCGGCACGGCCATCGGCGCCGCCACGCCCATCGACCTGGAAGGCGGCGACCTCGAGCGCAAGGTGGTGAACGACGCCGCCGCCTACACCGAGTCGCTGGCCCGCTTGCGTGGTCGCGATATCGGCTTCGCCCGCGACATCGTGCTGGAAGGCCGCTCGGTCTCGGCCGATGACGCCGTGCGCATCCGGGCCGTCGACTTTCTGGCGGCGACCCTTGACGACGTGCTGCGCCAAGCCGACGGCCGCCAGGTGAAACTGGGCGACCAGTCGACCGTGACCGCGCGCACCGCCGGAGCAACGACCGACGAGCGCGAGATGGGCCTGTTCCGCCGCATCCAGCAACGGCTGGCCGACCCCAACCTCACCTTCCTCTTCCTGTCGATCGGCACCCTCGCCCTCATGTACGAACTGGCCTCGCCCGGGATCATGGGAGCAGGCACCGTCGGGGTCATCTTCATGCTGCTGGGCTTCTTCGGCGTGGCCGTGCTGCCCGTCAACGTCGTGGGCCTGCTGCTCCTGCTGGCCGCCGTCGTGCTGTTCGCCCTCGAACTGTTTGCCCCGGGCATAGGCGTAGCCGCCGCCGGTGGTTCCGTCGCGCTCGCCCTCAGCGGCGTCTTCTTGTTCGACGACGCGCCCGGCTTGGAACTGAGCGCTGCCGTGTTCGTGCCCGTGGCCGCCGTCGTCGGCGGCGGCGTGGTCGTCGCGGGCCGCTTCGCCCGCCGCTCCATCACCGCGCCGTCGACCATGACCGGCGCCGAGCGCTTCCTCGGCCAGCAGGTGACCGTCGGGCCGCGAGGGCAGGCCTTCGTGGACGGCGCCTGGTGGCAACTTCGCAGCACCACCGAACTCCACGAAGGCGCCACGGCGCGAGTGGTCGACGTCGACGGGCTGGTGCTCGTCGTAGAACAGGAGAGCGAGACATGAACGAAGGCGTGCTGATCGGGCTCGGGTTCCTGCTGTTCCTTGTCGTGGTGATCGTCGCCTCGGCCGTGCGCATCGTGGCCGAGTACGAGCGCGGCGTGATCTTCCGGCTGGGCCGGGTCATGGGTGCCAAAGGCCCGGGCCTGTTCTTCATCATCCCGATCATCGACCGCATGGTGAAGGTGAACCTGCAGACGGTCACCTACGACATCCCGCCCCAGGACGTCATCACCAAGGACAACGTGACGGTGCGGGTCAACGCCGTCACCTACTTCCAGGTGGTCGACCCGGTGCGGGCCATCGTCGCCGTGCAGGACTACCTCTACGCCACCTCGCAGGTGGCCCAGACCACCTTGCGCAGCGTGCTCGGCCAGGTCGACCTCGACGACCTGCTCATCGAACGCGACCGCATCAACCAGGACCTCCAGCAGATCATCGACCAGCTCACCGACCCCTGGGGCATCAAGGTCACCCTGGTCGAGCTCAAGGACGTGGAGCTGCCCGAGTCGATGCGCCGCGCCATGGCCCGCCAGGCCGAAGCCGAGCGCGAGCGGCGAGCCAAGATCATCCACGCCGAGGGCGAAAAGGAAGCGGCCGTGTCGTTGGGCGAAGCCGCCGCCATCCTCCACGCGTCACCGGCGGCCATGCAGCTCCGCGTGCTGTCGACCATGGTCGAAGTGGCGTCCGAACGAAACTCCACGCTGGTGTTCCCGGTGCCGATCGAGTTGCTGCGGTTCTTCGACAGCCAGGCTCAGGACCGCGGCTGACGCAGCATCTGCCACACGGTCGGCCCCCCGTCGGGGAACTGCACCTCACCGACCACCTCGAAGCCGAAGCGGGCGTAGTACGGCACGTTGCGCTCCTTCGACGACTCGAGGAACGCCTCCTCGCCGCGCTCGTCGCACTGCCGGAGCACCGGCTCCAGCAGGGCGGTGCCCACCCCTTTGCCCTGCGCGGCGGGCTCGGTGCCCAGGATGGCGAGGTACCAGTGTGAGCCCGGCGGGTGCTTGCGCTCCACGGCCGACAGGGCGCGTATGCCGGGCAGCAACCGGCCCCGCAGCACCCACGCCATGGCGGGCACGCCGCGCAGCATGTCGCGTGGCCCTGTCTTCCACTTGTCGGGCGGGTCCCACACTGCCGCGCCTGCGAGGTCGGGCGTGGTCCACGTCGAGTCGTGCGACAGGTGCAGGACTCGGAGTGCGACCTCCATCGACTTGGTGAGCCGGTCCATGCGCCGCTTGGTGCGCCCCGGCGGCAGCAGCCACTCGAAGATGGGGTCGTCCTCGAAGGCCCGCGCCAGCGCTGCGCTCAAGGCGGGGACGTCGGCATAGGTGGCTTTGCGCACGGCCGTCATCGGGCCAGTCTGCCGTAGACTTTCGTGCGTGGCCTCGACGCCTTTGACCGAACTGGGACAACGCGCCAAAGCGGCCTCGCGCGTCCTGGCGACGACCTCCACGGCGGCCAAGGACGAGGCGCTGCGCACCGGGGCCGACCTGTTGGTGGAACGCACCGACGACATCCTGCGGGCCAACGCCGACGACGTGGCCCGGGCCGAGGCGGCGGGCACCACGGCCACGGTGGTCGACCGCCTCCGCCTCGACCCCCGACGCGTCGAAGGCATGGCCGACGGGCTGCGCCAAGTAGCAGCGTTGGCCGACCCCGTGGGCGAAGTGGTCGACGGTTGGGTGCGGCCCAACGGCTTGCGCATCCGCCGGGTGCGCGTGCCCCTCGGCGTCGTTGCGATCATCTACGAGAACCGGCCCAACGTCACCAGCGACGCCGCGGGCCTGTGCCTCAAGTCGGGCAACGCTGCCTTCCTGCGGGGCTCGTCGGCCGCCATCAGCTCCAACACGGCCATCGCGGCTGTCTTGCGTGAAGCCTTCGCCAAGGCAGGCCTGCCCGAGGACTCGCTGATCCTGGTGGAGGACACCTCGCGGGAAGCGGCCGTCGAGTTCATGCGGCTGCGCGACTACGTCGACTGCCTCATCCCGCGCGGTGGGCCGTCGCTCATCCAGTCGATCCTCGAGAACGCCACCGTCCCCTACGTCATCGACGGCGACGGCAACTGCCACATCTATGTCGATGCGACGGCGGATCTCGATGCCGCCGTCGACATCGTGGTGAACGCCAAGACGCAGCGGCCGTCCGTGTGTAACGCGGCGGAGTCGCTGCTCGTGCACGAGTCGGTGGCCGCCGAGTTCCTGCCCCGGGCCGCCGAAGCGTTGGCCGATGTGGAGCTGGTCGGCGACAAAGCCAGCCGCGCCCTCGTCGACCGCATCGGCGCCGCCACCGACGATGACTACGGCCGCGAGTTCCTCGACCTCAAGATGTCGGTGGCCGTGGTGCCGTCGCTCGACGCCGCCATGGAGCACATCAGCCGGTTCGGGTCGGGCCACACCGAGGCCATCCTCACCCGCGACATGGCTGCGGCCACCCGCTTCACCCAGCAGGTCGACGCCGCCGCCGTGGTGGTCAACGCCTCCACCCGTTTCACCGACGGCGAGCAGTTCGGCTTCGGCGCCGAGATCGGCATCTCCACCCAGAAGCTGCACGCCCGCGGCCCCATGGGCCTGCGCGAGCTCACGACGGTGAAGTACATCGTCGAAGGCGAGGGCCACGTTCGGGCTTGACGCCTCTGTATTAGGTACGCCTAACTTTTAAGGGTGCGGTCAGCCTTACATGCCGGGTTCGCCGCCGGGCTCGACTCGCACGGGGATCGGGTCGCGGTGGCGGGGCAGCTCACCTACCGCCAGCTTGCACAACGGGCCGACGACGTCGGCGCCGCCCTCGGCACCGAGCGACGGCTGGTCCTCTTGCGGGCTCGCAACGATGTTGACTCGCTGGTCGCCTACCTGGGCGCGCTGCGGGCAGGCCACGTGGTGCTGGTGGGCGACGACGAGCAGTACGACCCGGACGTGGTGATCGACGGCGGCCATATCGCCGAGCGTCGCTCCGGCACTGCGCACGACCTGCACCCCGACTTGGCACTGCTGCTGTCGACGTCGGGGTCGACGGGTTCGCCCAAGCTGGTGCGGCTCTCGCACCGCAACCTCGACGCCAATGCCGCGGCCATCGCGGAGTACCTCGAGTTGGGTGCCGACGATCGAGCGATCACCTCGCTGCCCATGCACTACTGCTACGGGCTGTCGGTCATCAACAGCCACCTTGCCGCGGGGGCCGGGCTGGTGCTCACCGGCCTGTCGGTGGTCGACCGCTGCTTCTGGGACACCTTCCGTGCGCACGAGGCGACCTCGTTGGCGGGCGTGCCGTACACGTTCGAGATGCTCGACCGGGTGGGCTTCGACGGCATGCACCTGCCTTCCCTACGGGTGGTGACGCAAGCGGGCGGGCGACTGGCCCCCGAACGGGTGCAGCGTTTCGCCGCCTTGGGCGAGCGCAAGGGCTGGCGGTTCTTCGTCATGTACGGCCAGGCGGAGGCGACGGCGCGTATGGCCTACTTGCCGCCCGAGCTGGCGACGTCGTACCCCGACTGCATCGGCGTGCCCGTCCCCGGCGGGAGCTTCGAGATCGCGGCCGACGGCGAGCTCGTCTACCGCGGCCCCAACGTGATGATGGGTTACGCGTCGCAGCCCGCTGACTTGGCGCTGGGCGCCACCGTCGATGCGTTGCACACCGGCGACCTGGCCCGGCGCACTCCTGAGGGGCTGTACCAAGTCGTGGGCCGACGAGGCCGGTTCGTGAAGCTGTTCGGGCTGCGCATCGACCTCGACCACTTGGAGCGGACGCTCGGTGTCGTGTGCGCAGGCAACGACGAGCGCTTGGTCCTTGCGGGTGACGCCGCCGCGGTGTGCGAGCGCACGGGGCTGCCGCTGTCGGCCGTGCACGTGGTCGACGACGTGCCCCGGCTGGCCAACGGCAAGCCCGACTACGCCGCCATGCTGGCGACCTCGGTCGCCGCGGCCCGGCCGACGACGGTGGCCGACTTGTTCGCCGCCGTGCTCGGCTGCGACGAGGTGCACGAAGACGACACCTTCGTGTCGTTGGGGGGTGACTCGCTGTCGTACGTCGAGGCCAGCGTGGCCTTGGAGGAGCTGCTCGGCGGGTTGCCGCCTCACTGGCACATCACGCCTGTGAACCGGCTGCGGGCCGGCCCTCCCCGCCGCACGCCGAGGGTCGAAGCCAACGTGGTGGTGCGGGCCGTGGCCATCGTCTTCATCGTGGGGAGCCACGCCCGCCTGTTCTCGCTGGAGGGGGGCGCGCACGCCCTGTTGGCGGTGGCGGGCTTCAACTTTGCCCGCTTCCAGCTCGAGTCCGGCCGCATGCTGCGCAGCATCGTCCGCATCGTTGTGCCCAGCGTGGCGTGGATCGCCGTCCTGGCGAGCGCCAGCGACAAGTTCGACCTGCCCGATGTGCTGCTCGTCAACGGCTACTTCGGCAACCCGAGGGTGCATTGGGCCTTCTGGTACATCGAGGCGCTGGTGCAGATCCTGCTGGTCGCCGCCGCCGTGTTCGCCGTGCCCCGGGTGCGAGCCCTGGCGCGGGCCCGGCCGGTCGAGGTGGCGTGGGTGGTGCTGGCCGTCACGCTGGCGGCACGCCTGCTGCCGCACATGGGGATGCGCATCTACCGTCCGCATTACGTGGCCTGGCTGTTCGCCTTGGGGTGGGTGGCGGCGGTCGCCACCACGTGGCGCCAGCGGCTGGCGCTGTCGGCCGTGGCGGTGGCGGGCACGGCGGGGTTCTTCTTCACCCTGCGCCGCGAGGTCGTCGTCCTTGCCTTCCTGCTGGTGCTCATCTGGGTGGCGTCGATTCCGGTGCCTGCGCCGCTCAACCGGGCGGTCGCCGCCGTGGCCGGCGCGTCGCTGGCCATCTACCTCACGCACTGGGTGGTGTACCCGCCGCTGGGCCGCACCTTCGGCCCGCTTGTCGCCACCAGCGCGGCGGTCGCGGTAGGCGTGGCACTGCGGACCGCACGCCGCCGTTTCAACTAGATCGCACGCCCTTGAGGTCGCCCGCCCGAACGCTGGCGGCTGCAGCGCGGTGATTTTTGTTTGAATCAATTGCTTAAACTGATACTATCAATGCGTAGAAAGGTTGCACACAGTGTAATTTCGCAAGGGCGGAGGTTGCCACGTGATCTACGAGATTCCGACCATCGGTCCCGAGGAGCAGGCGGCGCTCGACCGTATCGAAGCAGTACGTCGAGAGTTGCGCTACTACGTCGCCGAACCCCGGCGGTGGGTTGGCTCTGTTCGGCGTGTCCTGTCCGCTCGTGCCATTCAAGGCTCGAACAGCATCGAGGGTTACAACGTCTCCGTTGAGGATGCCGTCGCAGCCATCGAAGGTGACGACCCCGCGGAGGCGCGCGACGAGGACTGGCATGCCGTCATGGGTTACCGCCGCGCCATGACCTACGTCCTCCAACTCGCGCAGGACCGACACTTCGAGTACACCGCCGCCATCATCCGCAGCTTGCATTTCATGATGACGGAGTACGCACTGGCGGCAGGTCCGGGACTGTGGCGACCAGGAGCGATCTGGATCAGGAACAACGCGTCGGGCGACGTCGTGTACGAGGGCCCAGACCCTGACCTCGTCCCGGGCTTGATGGAAGAACTCGTGAAGCAGCTGACGATTCATGCTGAGGTACCAGCGACCATCCGTGGCGCCATGGCGCATCTGAACCTTGCGATGATCCACCCGTTCCGCGACGGCAACGGCCGAATGGCTCGTTGCCTCCAAACGCTGGTACTAGCCCGAGAAGGCATCCTCGTCCCCGAGTTCTGCAGCATCGAGGAGTATCTCGGCGCCAATACCGACGCCTACTACGGCGTGTTAGCGCAGGTCGGGATGGGCCGGTGGAATCCGCAGAACGATGCCCGGCCGTGGGTGCGCTTCTGTCTCCAGGCTCATTACGTGCAAGCCCGCAGTGTCCTCCGTCGCGTACGTGAGTCTGAACGAATCTGGGGCGAACTGGAGGAGTTGATCGGCGCCCGCGGCCTACCCCAGCGCTCGATTGGAGGGCTGTTCGACGCGACTCTCGGCCTGCGGATACGCAACTCGGGCTACCGAGCGGTTATGAAGAGTTGGGGCGAAGAGATCTCCAACCAGGTAGCCACGACGGACTTACGGTCGATGGTGAACGCCGGGCTTTTGGAGCAACGAGGGAAGAAACGGGGAACCTTCTATGTCGCCACAGGGCCTTTGCTCGAAATTCGTGCTCGACTTCGCCACGGCCGTCAGCCCATCGACACCTCTGACCTCTTCACGCCTTCTTCAAAGACCCCCGACTTGACCAGCGAGCCCCAGCTGCCATTTGGACCTTCTGCGACAGCGGATCAGAGTTGAGCAGCGTATCAACTAGACCGCACGGTCAAGTACGGGAGTACGCTGCACCAATGGGTGAACGCTTCGAATCCGTAGGCGCAGTGCGCGAGGGGCTGCGTGACGTCGCCTACCTGGCCGACGAGGGCATCGCCGGCGTCGTCTACCTGGCCGACCGCCTCGGCAAGCCCGTGCTCGTCGAGGGCCCGGCCGGCACCGGCAAGACCCAGCTGGCCAAGTCGGTGGCCGAGATGACGGGCGCCCGCCTCATCCGCCTCCAGTGCTACGAGGGGCTCGACGAGTCCAAGGCCCTGTACGAGTGGAACTACAAGAAGCAGCTCCTGCGCATCCAGGTCGAGCGCAACTCGGCCACGTGGCAGGAGATCGAGGACGACATCTTCACCGAGGACTTCCTCCTCACCCGCCCGCTGCTCGAGGCCATCCGGGCCGACGAACCCGTCGTCCTCCTCATCGACGAGGTCGACCGGGTCGAGGTCGAGACCGAGGCCCTCTTGCTGGAGATCCTCTCCGACTACCAGGTGTCGGTGCCGGAGCTGGGCACGGTGGTGGCCAAGCAGATCCCGCTGGTGTTCCTCACCTCCAACAACACCCGTGAGCTGTCGGAGGCGTTGAAGCGGCGCTGCCTGTACCTGCACGTTGACTACCCGCACCTCGACCGCGAGAAGGAGATCGTCCTCACCCGCGTGCCCGACATCTCCGAGCACCTGGCCGACCAGGTCGTGCGCATCGTGCGCTCGATCCGGCAGTTGGAGCTGAAGAAGCACCCGTCGGTGAGCGAGACCCTCGACTGGGCCCGCACGCTGGTGCTGCTGGGCATCGAGAACGTCGACGCCGAGCAGGCCAAAGAGACGCTGCACATCCTGCTCAAGTACCAGAGCGACATCGCCAAGGCGTCCAAGGAACTGTCAGTCAACGGGGCCTAAGGGATGCTCGACCTCCTCGCCGGGTTCATCCAGGAACTTCGGGCCGCCGGGCTGCCGGTCAGCCTGACCGAGAACCTCGACGCCATGGAGGCGGTCAAGCACATCCCGCTGGAGGATCGCGACGCCTTCAAGTACGCGCTGGCCGCCACCCTGGTGAAGTCGAACGCCCACTGGAAGGCGTTCGAGACCGTCTTCGAGGTGTACTTCTCCATGCGGGGCTCGGAGTACCGCATCAGCGAGGACGGCGACGACTCGGGTGCCGACCTGGCCGAGTTGCTCCAGTCGATGATGGCCGACCGCGAGGCGGGCAAGGGCGGCGGCATGGAGGCCATGACGCCTGAAGAGCTGGCCGAGATGCTCTACAAGGCGCTGATGGAAGGCGACGAGGCCATGCTCAAGGCGCTGGCCCGCCAAGCAGTGCAGCGCTTCAGCGGCATGGAGCCGGGCCGGCCCGTGGGCGGCACCTACTACCTCTACCGCACCCTGCGGAACCTCGACCTCGACGGGGTGCTCGACCGCCTCATGGAGGCCGAGCGGGAGCAGGCCGACGCCATCACGCCGCTGGAAGAGCGGTTGGCCAAGGACGAGTTCGAGTCCCGCATCGACAAGCTGCGCAAGGAGATCGAAGCGGAGATCCGCCGGCGGCTGGTGGCCGACCGGGGCGCCGAGGCCATGGCCAAGACGCTGCGCAAGCCGTTGCCTGAAGACATCGACTTCATGCACGCGTCCAAGGATGAGTTGGCCGCCCTGCGCCGGGCCATCTACCCGCTGACCCGCAAGCTGGCGGTGCGGCTGGCCCGCAAGCGCCGCCACGGCCGTAAGGGGCCGCTCGACTTCCGCAATACCGTGCGCCACTCGCTGAGCTACGGCGGCGTGCCCGCCGAGCCCAAGTTCCGCTACCCGCGCCCGTCGAAGCCCGAGATCATGGTCATCGCCGACATCTCAGGCTCGGTGGCTGCCTTCGCCCGGTTCACCTTGCACCTGGTGTATGCCATCTCGTCGCAGTTCTCCAAGGTCCGCTCGTTCGTCTTCATCGACGGCATCGACGAGGTGACCCGCTACTTCGAAGGCGTGGAGGACATCACCGAGGCGGTGCACCGGGTCAACACCGAAGCCGACGTGGTGTGGGTCGACGGCCACTCCGACTACGGCCACGCCTTCGACGTGTTCTGGGAGCGGTGGGGCAAGGAGATCACCACGAAGACGAGCGTGATCCTGTTGGGCGACGCCCGGAACAACTACCACGCCTCACAAGCGTGGGTGGTGCAGGAGATGCGCAAGCGGGCCCGCCACGTCTTCTGGCTGAACCCCGAGCCCAAGTCGTACTGGGACACCGGCGACTCGATCGTGAGCGAGTACGGCACCCACTGCGACGGCGTGTTCGAGTGCCGCAACCTCAAGCAGCTCGAACGCTTCGTCGAGCACCTGAGCTGAGTACGGCGAAGGGTGCGGAGCCGGCGGGCTCCGCACCCTTCGAACGTCACCGGGCGGCGCGGGTGCGACGAGGGCTGTCGCTGGTGCGGCCGGCGCCTTGTCCCGGCTTGGCCAAGGCCATGGCGAGGCCGACAAGGGCGCTGCCGATGTGCAGGAACTGGTCGGCCACGTTCAGCGACAGGAAGTTCTTGTCCTCGTCGCCGATGATGACCAAGCCGAGCACGAACGCCGCGCCGTAGCCGACGGCCAGCATCCACCCGTAGGTGCGGGCAGTGTCGAAGCGCCGCCACATGGCAAGCCCGAGGAGACCGATGACCAGGTGCACGATGTTGTGCAGCGGGTTGATCTCGAAGCCGACCAGTGTGTCGCCGGTGTGCTCGGCGAAGCGGTCGAAGCCCGTGATGGCAAAGCCCACAAGCCCGACGAGGGTGTAGGTGGCGCCTACGGCAAGTGCGAGCCATTGGACCCAGTGGTAGTCGTTCCTCCGTGTGTCAGCCGCCATTTTCGTTGCCTCCTTGGGCAGGTCGTGTCTGCCGTGATTGCCGGCGGACGTGTCCGTTCAAACGTTTCGGAGCGGGCAGGATGGGCGGATGAGCGTTACCCGACTGGTTTTGGTCCGTCACGGCGAGTCGATGGCGACGGTCGACCAGGTTGTGGGCGGCCACGACGGCTGTACCGGCCTGTCGCCGCTGGGCCGTCGCCAGGCTGAGGCGCTGCGTGACCGGCTGGCGGCCACCGGCGAGGTGGCGGCCGACTTGGTGCTCACCAGCATCCTGCCCCGAGCAGTCGAGACCGCTGAGATCGTCGCCCCCGCCTTGGGCGGGCTCGCCGTGGCCCAGGACTGCGACCTGTGCGAGATCCATCCCGGCGAGAGCGACGGGCTGTCGTGGGAGGAGTACGGCCGCCGCTACAACGTCGACATGGCCGCCGACCCGCTGGCCCCCATCGCCCCGGGCGGTGAAAGCCTGGCCGACTTCCACGGGCGGGTGTCGAAGACGCTGCTGCGTATCGCCGACGAGCACGCGGGCCGCACCGTGGTGCTGGTGTGCCACGGCGGCGTGGTGGCGGGGTCGTTCCACACCTTCTTCGGGCTGCCGCTCGAATCGGCCATTCCCGTCAGCATCTGGACGGAGAACACGGCGCTGACCGAGTGGTCGCGCCAGGACGACCGGCGCTGGCGGCTGGTGCGCCACAACGACACCGCGCACCTCGTCGGCGTCGAGCGCTGAAGGCAACAGCACGAACTACGGTCGATCCGTGGCCCTCTTCATCGCCGACGGCGACCGTTTCGTGCCCACCGATTACGCCCGCGGACCGTGGAGCCCCGACTCCCTCCACGGCGGGCCACCCGCCGCCCTGCTGGCCCGCGCCTTCGAGCAGCACGAGGTCGGTGACCCCAAGCTCGTCGCCCGGGTGACCGTGGAAATCCTGCGACCCGTGCCGGTGGCGCCGTTGCAGGTGGCGGTGCGCACGGTGCGACCGGGCAAGCGGGTGGAGCAGTTGGAGGCGGTGCTGTCCGACGACGAGCACGAATTGTGCCGGGCCACGGCGTGGCGCATCCGCGAGGCGGAGGTGGAACTGACCGACGACGTGGAGCAGATCGGTGCTCCGGCCTTGCCCAGCACAACATCGAAGATGGACGCCGAATGGCCGTGGCAGGCGTTCCACAACGAAGGGGTGGAGATGCGCTACGTCGAGGGCAGCTTCGACGCGCCCGGCCCCTGCACGTCGTGGATCCGCCTGCGGGTTCCGGTGGTAGAAGGGGAGGAGCCGTCGGGCATCCAACGGCTGGTGGCGGCCGCCGACTTCGGCAACGGCATCAGCCATGTGCTGCCCATGAACCGGTTCCTCTTCATCAACCCCGACCTGACGGTGTACGCCTACCGCCAGCCCGTGGGGGAGTGGATGTGCCTGCAGAGCCGCACCCACCACGGCCCGACGGGCACAGGGTTGGCCGAGTCGGCGCTGTACGACTGTGAGGGCCACGTGGGCCGCAGCGCCCAGTCGCTGCTGCTCGACCACCGTTGATGAGCGACCGCATCGAGCAGTCCGCCGCGGTGGCGGCGTCGCCGGAGGAGGTCTACGCCGTCATCGCCGACATCGCCCGCAGGCCGGAGTGGCTGACAGAGCTGCGCAAGGTTGAACCGCCGCCGGGGCCGGTCGAGGTGGGCACCCGCTTTTCGGCCCAGCCGTCGATGCTGCTCCACCACTTGGTGGGCCACAGCGAGGTGGTGCGGGCCGAGCCCGGCCACGCCTTGGCCGAGGAGATCCACGTGGGCGCGCGGTTCTTGAGCGAGTGGGAACTGGTGCCCGCTGCCGACGGCGGCACGGTGGTGCGGCACTGCATGACGGTCGACTTCCCCGGCGGCCCGCTCAGCCGGCTGGAGCGCTGGGTCATGCGGCGGCGTGTTGCGGCCATGCAGAAGAAGTCGCTGGCGGCGTTGCGGGTACTGCTCAGCCGGTGACGGTGAACGGCGTGGTGGCGTGGTTGGCCGGGCTTTCGCCATCGGCCACCAAGTCGAATTGCTGCGGGGCGAATTTGGAGTAGGTGGTGGGAATGCTGACGGTGACGTTGGAGAAGCGGCCCTCGGCGTTGGCGGTGGTGCGGCCGATCTCCTGGACGTGCAGCCGGAACGTGACCTTCTCGTTGGGTGCGAACCCCTCGCCGCTGAGCACCACCCGGGTGCCGCCCGGCCCGCTGTCTCGGTTGGAGAACAACGATGTGCGGGTGCCGACCGGGATCGACGGGAACGTCATGGTGGGTTGCGACTGGGAGGGCGGGCCGCTGTCCTTGTCGTCGCCGCCGATGGCGCCGGTCGTGATCAGGGCGACGATGATCCCGCCGACCGTCGTGATGGCCGCCGCCGCGATTGCCCCGTTGTGATCACCCACAGCCGCGGACGATAGTCAGAGCACCATTCCGGCGGCCACGGTGGCGTTGGTTGCCTCGTCGATGAGGATGAAGCTGCCGGTCAGGCGGTTCACCGAGTAGGGGTCGACCATCAGCGGGGCGCTGACCTTGATCGAGACTCGACCGATGTCGTTGATGTCGAGCTCGCTGGCCCGGGTCTCGGGCTGCAGCGAGTCGATGTCGACCCGGTGCTGCAACTCACGCACGACGGCCTTGGCCGATCGGGTGGTGTGCTTGATGGCGTACTTGGTGCCCACGTGCATGGGCTGCTCGGAAAACCAGCACAACATGGCGTCGAGCTCTTGGGTCACCCGAGGCTCGGGGTCGTCGGCCCGCACCAGCATGTCGCCGCGTGAGATGTCGATCTCGTCGGCCAGGCGCACGGTGACCGACATCGGCGCGAACGCCTCGGGCACCTCGCCGTCGAGCGTGTCGATGCCCGCAACGGTCGAACGTCGCCCCGAGGGCAACACGACGACCTCGTCGCCGGGACGGAAGACGCCACCCGCCACCGTGCCCGCATAACCCCGGTAGTCGTGGTGCTCGGCGGTCAGCGGCCGGATCACGTACTGCACCGGGAAACGGCCCTTGTCGTGGTTGAAGCTGGAGGCCACCTCGACGGTCTCCAGGTGCTCCAGCAACGTCGGCCCGTCGTACCACGCCATGTTGGTGGACCGGTCGACGACGTTGTCGCCCTCCAGCGCGGAGAGGGGGATGAACGTGACCTCGTGCGGGTGCAGCCCGGCGGCGAAGCCTTCGAAGTGCGAGGCGATGTCCTTGAAGACCACCTCGTCCCACTCGACCAGGTCCATCTTGTTGATCGCTACCACCAAGTGGGGGATGCCGAGCAGGGTGGCGATGTAGGCATGGCGCCGCGACTGTTCGAGCAGCCCCTTTCGTGCATCCACCAGCACGATGGCCAGGTCGGCCGTCGACGCACCGGTGACCATGTTGCGCGTGTACTGCACATGCCCGGGGGTGTCGGCGATGATGAACTTTCGCTGGGGCGTGGCGAAGTACCGGTAGGCGACGTCGATGGTGATGCCCTGCTCCCGCTCGGCCCGCAGGCCGTCGGTCAGCAGCGCCAGGTTCACGTAGTCGTGGCCGCGCTGTTGCGACGAGCGTTCGACCGCCTCCAACTGGTCCTCGAAGATCGACTTCGAGTCGTGGAGGAGCCGCCCGATGAGCGTTGATTTTCCGTCGTCCACGGACCCGGCCGTGGCAAACCGCAGGAGCTCCATGGGATCTAGAAGTAGCCCTCGCGCTTGCGGTCCTCCATGGCGGCCTCGGAGAACTTGTCGTCGGCCCGGGTGGCGCCCCGCTCGGTGATCCGGGTGGCCGCCACCTCGGTGATGATCTCGTCGATGGTGGCCGCCGACGACACCACGGCACCGGTGCAGCTCATGTCACCGACGGTGCGGTAGCGCACCAGTTCCTCGAACACCTCTTCGCCGTCCTTCGGCTCGGTGACGGGACCGACGCCGAGCAGCATGCCGTCGCGCCGGAACACCTTGCGGTGGTGGGCGAAGTAGATCGACGGGACTTCGAGCTCCTCGCGCTGGATGTACTGCCACACGTCCATCTCGGTCCAGTTGGAGATGGGGAAGGCGCGGATGTGCTCGCCCTTGCGGATGCGCCCGTTGTAGAGCGACCACAGCTCGGGCCGCTGGTTCTTGGGGTCCCACTGGCCGAAGTCGTCGCGGAACGAGAGGACCCGCTCCTTGGCGCGAGCCTTCTCCTCGTCGCGCCGGGCGCCACCGAAGGCGGCGTCGAAGCCGTGCTCGTCGATCATGCGCAGGAGCGTCGTGGTCTGCAGTCGGTTGCGCGACGCCCGCGGCCCGGTCTCCTCGCGGGAGCGGCCCGCATCGATGTCGTCCTGCACGTAGCCGACGATCAACCGCTCGCCCAGCTCGGCCACCCGCCGGTCGCGGAACTCGACGGCCTCGGAGAAGTTGTGGCCGGTGTCGATGTGCATGATCGGGAAGGGGAACCGCCCGGGGCGGAACGCCTTCTCGGCCAGCCGCAGCAGGACGATGGAGTCCTTGCCGCCGCTGAACAGCAGCACGGGCCGTTCCAGCTCGGCGGCCACCTCTCGCATGATGAAGATGGCCTCGGCCTCGAGGGCGTCGAGGTCGGACAGCTCGTACCGGGGCGGATCAAGGGTCAGCGTCATTGGTGGAGCCCGCATTCGATCTTGTCGGCGCCGGACCAGCGGCCGGCTCGTCGGTCTTCGCCCTCGGCCACCGGCCGCGTGCACGGCCAGCACCCGATGGATGCGAAGCCCCGCTCCCACAACGGGTGCTGGGGCAGGTCGTGGTCGGCGATGTAGCCGGCCATGTCGAGGTCGGTCCAGGTCGCCAGCGGGTTGACCTTGACCATGTCGCGCGCCGCGTCCCAGTCGACGACGGGCGCGTTGGCCCGGGTGGGCGCATCGACCCGGCGCAGGCCGGTGACCCACGCCTGCTTGCCCTTCAAGCCCCGAGCCAGCGGCTCGACTTTGCGCACGGCGCAGCAGCCCTGCAGGTCGCCGGTGGCCCACAGGCTGTCGGGCCCGACCTCGGGGTGCACGGTGGTGATGTTGAGCCCGTAGCGAGCCCGCAGTTGCTCGACGTACCAGAGGGTCTCGGCGAAGTGGTACTGGGTGTCGAGGAACAGGAACTCGATGTCGGGCTTCACATTGACGGCGATGTCGATCAGCACGGCGTCCTCGAACGACGCGGCGACGATCACGCTGTCGCCGAACTCCTCGACCGCCCACTTGATTGCAGCACTAGGCGGCAAAGTCTCAAGCTTCTGCGAGACCTCGGTGAGTGCCGTCCTGTCGCGCACTGCTTCTTTGGAGTGCTCCACTACGTTGCGCACTCTGACTCCCCGATCTCCTTTACGTACGGACCGGTCTCGCCGTAGTCGACGTAGAAGTCGGGCGCCTCTTCCGGCGTGGGGAACTCGTCGAGGTCCTTGAGCAGAGGGGCCACGGCCACGGCGCCGCCGGTGCGCGACAGCCACGACTGGAACGACTCGCCGCCGTCTCGTTCGGCCACGAACTTGGCCACCACTCGCACCGTCGCCTCGCCCGCCCGCTTGGCCGGCAGGCGCAGTGCCTTCTCGCCGAACTCGATCTGTGTCTGGCCCACGTAGCCGCCCAGCAGCATCTGGTACCCGGGCGCTGCCTTGCCGTGCGCGCGGCGCTCGACACCCATGAAGCCGATGTCGCTGATGTGGTGCTGGCCGCACGAGTTGGTGCAGCCGGAGATGTTGACCCGGATGCCACCGACCTCGGCCAGGCCCGCTTCCTCCAGGGCACGGCCGATCTCGTCGGCCAGGCCGCGGCTCTGGGTGACGGCCAGGTTGCAGGTATCGGCGCCCGGGCAGCTCACCACGTCGCGGGCCAGCTCGGCCCCCGGCTCGGCCATGCCGAGAACGGCGAGGCGGTCGTAGAGGGTCTTGACCTGCTCCTCGGTCAGTTCCCGGAACACCAGGTTCTGGCGGTTGGTGACCCGCACCTCGGCCCGCAGTTCCCGCTGGATCGACGCCAGCGCCCGGAACTGGTCGGACGTGATGTCGCCCAGCTTGGCGAAGGCGTAGGCGCTGACCGTGCCCTTGGCCACGCCCCGCACCACGTTGGCGGTCTCCCACTTGGTGTAGGCGTCGCGCTCGGGCAGCTTGAGGGTCACGGGCACGCCGACGGGGGTGGGGGTGATGGCCGTCGACACGCCCGCGGGGGCGTCGCCGTGTTCGGCCACGTACTCGGGGATGCCGCCGGGCCAGGTGGCCGACGCCCGCAGGAACTTGCGCTCCTTGATGATCCGCTCTCGCAGCTCGTCGACGCCCATGGTGTCGAGCAGCCACTTCATGCGGGCGCGCAGCTTGTTGTCGCGGTTGCCGTAGTGGTCGAAGACCCGCAGGATCGCTTCGATGGTGGGCATGAGGTCTTCGCGGGCGGTGAACTCCTCGAGCGCGGCGGCCGGGTGCGGGTTGGCGCCCAGGCCGCCGGCGAAGAACACCCGGAAGCCGGGCTCGATGGTGCCGTCGGGCCGGGGGCGGCCGACGCCGATCACGCCCACGTCGTTGAACATGGCCTGGCCGCAGTCGGTGGAGCAGCCCGAGAAGTTGATCTTGAACTTGCGGGGCAGGCGCTGGGCGATGGGCGAGCGCAGGAAGTGGCGGAAGGCGGCCTCGGCCCAGGGGCTGATGTCGAGCACCTCGAACGGGCAAGCGCCCGCCAGGTGGCAGCCGGTGACGTTGCGCACGGTGTCGCCGCACGCCTCGCGGGTGGTCAGCCCCACCGAGGCCAGGTCGCGCATGACGTCGGGGATCTGCTCCAACTGCACGAAGTGGAACTGGATGTTCTGCCGGGTGGTGATGTGGCCCCAGCCGCGGGAGTAGGTGTCGGCCACGTGGGCCATCATCTCCAGTTGCTCGGGCGTGGCCGAGCCGTACGGCAGCTTCACCCGCACCATCTGGTTGTGGCCGCCTTGGCGCTGGCCGTAGATCCCGTTGTTCAGTCGGAAGACACGGAAGACGTCCTCGTCGAGCTCGCCCTTCAGGTACAGGGCGAGCTGCGTCTCGAACTTCTCGATGTCCCGAAGGGCAGCGGGGTCGATCTCATGGGTGATGGCCATCGAATCCTCCTCAGATGACCTGGACGAGCTTGAGGCCCGACGTCAGGAGCACAACGAACAGAGCGGGGCGCACGACCTTGTCGGGGGCGTGGGCCGAGAGGCGGGCGCCGATGTAGACGCCGGGGAGGGCGCCCACCAGCAGGCTGGCGGTGAGGGCCAGTTGCACGGCGCCGAAGAACATGTGGCCGATGGCGGCGGCGCCGACCAAGGGGATGGCCTGCACCAAGTCGGTGCCGACCAGCTCGTTGGACTTCAGGCCCGGGTACAGGAACAGCAGCATCACGATGATGAGCGAGCCCGAGCCCACGCTGGTGAGGCCGACGACGAGGCCGCCGATGACGCCGACGAGCACGGTGAGGGGGCGGTTGAGCACGGCGGGGCGGGGCTCGTAGCCCTCGGCCCGACGGCGGTCGATCATGCGGCGCAGGAGGATAGAGCCCGCGGAGGCGAGCAGGGCCAGGCCGAGTGCCCGCTTCAGCAGGTCGTCGACGTTGTGGGCGCCGAGGGCGTTGAGGATGAGGACGCCGGCGAAGGCAGCGGGGACGGAGCCGACGCACAGCCACAGGGCGATGTCCTTGCGGACGGTGCCCCGCTTCAGGTGCACGCCGCCGCCGACGGGCTTCATGATCAGGGACACGACGAGGTCGCTGGAGACGGCTGCGAGGGGAGAGACCTTGAAGAACAGCACCATGATCGGGGTCATGAGTGCGCCGCCGCCCATGCCGGTGAGGCCGACGGTGAAACCGACGAGCAATCCGGCGAGGGCGATGGCAAGGTCAAGCTGCAAGGAGGAGCCTCCGGGACGACGCGGACGAGGTCAGGGTCGGGTCAGCGGAGGGGCATACAGCGGGTGTCGTGGGCCTGGTGGGGGGTGCGGCCCATGGCGACCGACGGGGCGCCACGGCGGCGCAACACGGTGGTCGTCAACCCCTGCATGAAGTCAAGAGTACGAAATATGAGTAAACCGATCAAGTTTTAGTTCAATGGTTGCGCAGACCGTGCAAGTGGTACGTACCGGACATGCGCGCGCACCGAGCATTGCTCGGCCTGCCGGCGCTCACGGCGGCGGCCGTTCTCGGCCTCACCGCCGTCCCGGCGGCCGCTGATCACACCGAGTCCAACGAGCCCTTGGCGGTCCTGTCACCCGCCTTGCCGAGCACACCGATCCAGCAGGTCGGGCAGTGGGAGTTTCTCAAGAACTTCCCGCCCAACCCGGGCACCGACCTCAAGTTCTTCTCCCGGGGCGAGGCGATCTACGGCATCGCCGGCAGCCTGGGCCAGGGCAACGGCCAGTACGCAGGCCAGCGGGTGGTACGCCTGACCGGCGCCGACGGCGCCGTCGCCCCCGAGTGGGTGGCCGACCACGGCTCGGCCCATTGCAACCCGTCGCGGGGCGTGACCGGCCTGCAGCACGACACAGTGGTGACGCCGCCCGACGACGCCGAGCTGGCCGTCGACACCACCGACGCCAACGACCGCTGCCACGACCCGGGGGCAGGCGGCATGGAGATCCTCGACATCTCGGGCGTCGGCCGCGAGGGCGGGGCGCCGGTGAAGGAGGTGCACCTTCTGCGCTTCGACGGCACCTCGCACACCGCCACCCTCGACGCCACCCGCCCGTGGATCGTCTACAACTCCAACTCCGACCAGGACCGTCCGTGGATCGACGTGGTCGACATCCGCTCGTGCCTCGGGCTGACGGGGTCGCTGGAGGCCAAGCGCGCCGCCTGCCGCCCGGCCGTGTACCGAATGCCGTTCGATCCGTCGTGGACGACGAACGACAAGGGAACGGCGCCCCACGGCTGTCACGACATCACGGCCCGACCCGGACGCCTGTACTGCGCCGGCATCAACGGCACGGCGATCATCGATGTCAGCGGGCTGACGGCGGGCAACGGCGACGTGCGGGGCACGCCGCTGTCGTGCACGGTCGTCGACGGCACCAACACGGCGGCCAAGGTCAGCGACTGCCGCGTCACTGCCGCGCAGTGGGCGGCGGCGGGCAAGCCCGCGGCCACCGGGTTCTCGCACGTGGGCCACGTCAACCACCCCGGGCGTGACGCCACCAACGGCAACACCGCGGTGCCGTCGAACGAAGGCGTGTCGATCTCGCACGAGGCCGACCCCACGCCCGACGGCAAGTGGCTGCTGGTCACCGACGAGCGCGGCGGCGGCGTGGTGCCGCCGGGGTCGACGTGTGCGCCGACGGTGGCCAACCCGGTGGGCAACGGCGGCATGCACGTGTTCGACATCTCGGACCCCGCCAACCCCACGTACGCCCAGACCAATGACGGCAAGAAGGCCGTCTTCATTTCGAAGAACCTGCTGCCCGCGCCGACGTTCTGCAACATCCACGTCATCGAGCACATCCCCGACGAGCAGCGGATCATCGCCGCCTGGTACAGCCAGGGGTTCAAGGTCATCGACTACGAGATCGACGCCGAGGGCCGCTGGTCGTTCACCGAGGTGGGTGCGCTGACCCTCCCCGGTGCGCAGACGTGGACGATCGAGCCGTTCAAGATCGCCGACAACGACGACGGCACGCGGACCTACTTCCTGATGTCGTCCGACATCGGGCGGGGCATCGACGTGGTGTCGTTCACGGCCGAGCCCAACTGGATGCCGACGGGCCGGGCCGGTGGCCCGAACGACAACGCCAACGCCAATGCCCGCACGCGGGTGGCAGGCGCCGAGCAAGAACGGTCGGTCGGATCGCTGGCCGCCACCGGTGAGGACACGCCGATGGAACTGGGCGCCGTGCTGCTGCTGTCGGCCGTCGGCGTCCGCCTCGCCACAACCCGCCGCCGCCGCTCGGTCCCGAGTACATAGCCGGCGATTTTCGCCGGCTATGTACTCCAGAGGTCAGGCGCGGAGGCGTTCCGCGACGAGGTAGGCCAGGTCGAGCGACTGGCGGGCGTTGAGCCGGGGGTCGCAGGTGGTGGTGTAGCGCGACTCCAGGTGGTCCTCGAGGATCTCCTCGGCGCCGCCCAGGCACTCGGTGACGTCGTCGCCGGTGAGCTCGATGTGGAGGCCGCCGGGCCACACGCCCTCGTCGTGGCAGGCGATGAAGAACCGGCGCACCTCGTCGATCACCGCGTCGAAGTGCCGGGTCTTGCGCCCGCCCGGGCTCGTATAGGTGTTGCCGTGCATGGGGTCGCACGCCCACACCACAGGGTGGCCCGCCTCCCGCACGGCAGCCAGCAGCGGCGGCAGGGCGGCGGCCACCTTGTCGACGCCCATGCGGGAGATGAGGGTGAGCCGGCCCGGCACCCGCTCCGGGTTGAGCCGCTCGCACAGGGCCAGCACCTCGTCGGCCGTCGCCGTGGGGCCGACCTTGCAGCCGAGGGGGTTGCGCACCCCGGCCAAGAACTCCACGTGGGCGCCGTCGAGGCGTCGGGTGCGCTCGCCGATCCAGAGCATGTGGGCGGAGCAGTCGTACCAATCGCCGGTCAGCGAGTCCTTGCGGGTCAGCGCTTCCTCGTAGCCGAGCAGGAGGGCCTCGTGGCTGGTGAAGAAGTCGACCTGGTGGAGGTTGGCCTCGCGGGCCAGGTCGATGCCGCAGGCCCGCATGAACCGCATGGCTCGGTCGATCTCGCCGGCGATGGCTTCGTAACGCCGGCCCTCGTTGGAGGTGGCCACGAACTGCTGGTTCCAGACGTGGACCTGGCTCAGGTCGGCAAAGCCGCCCTTGGTGAAGGCCCGCAGCAGGTTCAGGGTGGACGCCGCCTGGTGGTACGCCGCCACCAGCCGCTCGGGGTCGGGGGTGCGGGCGGCCACGGTGGGGGCGTCGTCGTTGACCATGTGGCCTCGGAACGACGGCAGTTCCAGGCCGCCCACCATTTCCGTGGGGGAGGAGCGGGGCTTGGCGAACTGCCCGGCGATCCGTCCGACCTTCACCGTGGGCACGCCCGAGCCGTAGGTGAGGACGACGGCCATCTGGAGGACGACCTTCAACTTGTCGCGGATGGCGTCGGCGGTGAAGTCGGCGAACGACTCGGCGCAGTCGCCCGCCTGCAGCAGGAACGCCTTGCCCGCAGCCACGTCGGCCAAGGCGTCGGTGAGCTGGCGGGCCTCGCCTGCGAAGACGAGCGGGGGCAGCGACGCCAACTGCTTGAGGGCGCGGTCGAGCGCGGCCTCGTCGGGCCAGTCGGGCTGCTGGTCGGCGGGAAGGTCGCGCCAGCTGCTCGGCGTCCACTGCGACATGTCCACCAGCGTCGCGGCTCCTGTGGTGTTGCGCAAAGGCCTTCAGCCTGCTTTGCCGCTGCGGCCCGGCGGGAGCTTGCCCCGACGGCGCGCCTCCTTCACCCATCGCTGCGCGGTGGTGACGGGCACGTCGTTGGCTTCGGCCAGGTCGCCGATGGGCCGGGAGCTGGTGCCCACGAGCATGCGGTAGGCCGCAGCTACGGCGTCGTAGAAGGTGTCGGGGTACCCCTGCACGGCGTTGGCCCGCAGTGCGTCGGCGATGCGAGCCGAGGCCCGGCGGCGGGGCGGTGCGGCCGGGCCGGGGTGGAGGACGGCGTTGGCCGCGGCCTCGATGCGCCCCACCGGGATCGACCGCAGCAGGTCGGCCGAGACCGCGCCCTCGATGCGGATAGCGGTGATCTGGTGGCGTCCGTCGTCGGCGCGGTCGACGCGCACGAGCACCCGTCCTGCGCTGGCCGGGGCGGCGGTCCACTCGAACCAGCCGTCGTCGGCAGGGACCAGGGGAGGGGGAGGCACAGCCGCCAGGATATCGCCAGAAAACCTCTTCCGCTCATCGAGACGTCTTGATACGCTTATACCGACGAGACCCGGCGTGTCGCTCGGGTCGAAAGGAAGAGATGAACACCACGCTGATCGCGGGAGCGCCGGTGGCGTTGCTCGCGGTCGTCCTCCTGCTCAAGTCGGTCCACTTCATCGGCGCCGCCGAGGTGGGCCTGGTCAACAAGAAGCTCGGCTTCAAGAAGCTTGAGGGCGACGACCCCATCGCCTTCGGCGGCGAGGCGGGTTACCAGGCCGAGCTGCTCATGCCGGGGTTGCGCTTCAAGTTCTGGCCGGTGTTCTCGGTGTCGAAGTTCCCGTGGGTGCAGGTGCCTGCGGGGGAGATCGGCGTCGTCATCGCCCAGGTCGGCGCGCCGTTGCCCATCGGCGCCAAGAGCGCGCACTACTTCCCGCGGGCGGGCAACTTCTCCGACCTGGAGACGTTCTTGCGGGCGGGCGGCCAGAAGGGCGTGCAGCGCCCCGTCCTGCCGCCGGGCACCACCGTTCCCATCCACCCGGTCGGGTTCATCGTCATCACCGCCCGCGAGGTGTTCGGCCTGCCGGTGGCGCCGGAGCTTGCCTTCCTGGCCGACGACGGGCTCGCCCCGCACTCCTTCGGGCTACGCCCTGAGCAGCTGCGGGTAGTGGTGATCGCGCCGCAGGGCGACGTCGACGTGGTGGGGCTGGTGACCACCCTGGAAGGCGGTCCGCTCGACTCGGGCGACATCGCCAGCAGGCTGGGCGGCTTCGCCGATGTGGCTGCCATGGAGCAGTCGCCGGAGACCACCGACGCCGAGCTCATCGACACGCTGCTGGGCTCGAAGAACGACCTCCACAACAACTACCAGGACTTCCAGGCGTTCCTCGACAACGGCGGGCGCATCGGTTTGCAGCACGACCCGTTGCTCTACGGCGCCTACCTGCTCAACCCGTTCCTGGTGCAGGTGCAACTCGTTCCCATGCTCGTCGTGAACCAGGGCGAGGTGGCGGTCATCAAGGGCTTCGTCGGGCTGCCCACGCTCGACACGTCGGGGGTGGAGTTCAAGTTCGGGTCGATCGTGCGACCCGGCCACCGCGGCATCTGGCAGGAGCCGCTGCGCACCGGCAAGTACGCCATCAACCCGCGCATCTACGCGGCCGAGATCGTGCCGACGTTCATCCTCACCTTGAACTGGGCCAACGCCACGTCGATGGCCCACAACCTCGACGCCCGCCTCGAGCCGATCATCGGCAAGAGCCGCGAGGGCTTCGTGTTCACCATCGACCTGCAAGTGCAGATCCACGTGAGCGACACGCGGGCGCCCAAGGTGATCTCGATGGTCGGCACCATGGTCAACCTGGTCAACGAGGTGCTGCAGAGCGCGGTGGGCAACCACTTCCGCAACACGCTGCAGAACCTCGAAGCGGTGCGGTTCATCGAGACCCGCGAGGAGGTACAGCGGGCTGCCTACGAGGCGGTGCGCGAGTACCTCTCGACCTACGAGGTGGAGACGCGGGGCGTCTACATCCAGGACGTGATCTTCCCCGCCGCCTTGGTCGAGGTACTGACCCGCCGGGAGATCGCCAACCAGGAGCGGGCCACGTACCAGGAGCAGCAGCGGGCCGAGACCGCTCGCATCGAAGTGGAGCGGGCCCGAGGCACGGCCGATATGCAGGCCGACCTGGCCGTCGCCCAGGTGTCGGTCGACATCCAGCGCAACCAGGCCGAGGCACGGCGGGCCGAAGCCGAAGGCGAGGCCGCCTACGTGCGGCTGACCGGTGAGGCCGAGGCTGACCGCACCCGGGCCATCGGCGTGGCCGAAGCAGCGGCGACCGAGGCGTTGGGCTTGGCGCGGGCTGCGGGCTTCGAGGCCCAGCGCGACGCCATCGGCGGCGGTGCCACGGCCTTGGTGGCGGTGGCCAACGCGGTGGCCGAGGGCGGCGTCGACATCATGCCCGAGGTGCTGGTGACGGGCGGCGGCTCCAGCCTCGACGGCCTGGCGGCGACGCTGATGCGCTACCTCCAGCCTTCGGGCGGGGAGCCAGTGCCCGTTCCGGCGTTGGAGCCGGCGCCGGAGGTGGAGCCGGAGGTGGAGGTGGAGGTCGAAGCGGCCTGACGTCGTAGTTCGAGTACGGGCTGCCCGGATTCCGGGCAGCCCGTACTCGTGTCGTCCGCCGTAGAGTTCCGGGCATGACCAAGCCCTTTCGCTTCGCGGTGCAGACGGCGTTCGCTCCTGACGGCAAGTCGTGGCGGGAACGGGCCCGGCAGGTCGAGGCGTTGGGTTATTCGACCCTCTACATCCCCGACCACTTCGGCGAGCAGTTCGGGCCGCTGGTGGCGCTGACGGCGGCAGCCGAAGCGACCGAGCGGCTCAACGTGGGGGCGCTGGTGCTCGACAACGACTATCGCCACCCGCTGGTGCTGGCCAAGGAGCTGGCCACCCTCGACCTCTTCTGCGAAGGCCGCCTGGAGGCGGGACTCGGCGCCGGGTGGATGAAGACCGACTACGACGAGTCGGGCATGCCCTACGACTCGCCGGGCACCCGCATCGACCGCATGGTCGAAGGGCTGGCCGTCATGAAGGGGCTGTGGTCGCAGCCCACATTCTCGTTCTCGGGCGAGCACTACACGATCACCAACGCCCAGGGGCTGCCCCGACCGTATTCGCAGCCGCACCCCAAGATCGTCATCGGCGGCGGCGGCAAGAAGGTGCTGTCGATCGCTGCTCGCGAGGCCGACATCGTGGGCGTCAACCCCAACCTCAAGTCGGGCTACGTCGGCCCGGAGACGGCGGCCTCGGCGCTGGCCGACCGCTATCGGGAGCGCATCGGCTGGGTGCGCGAGGCGGCGGGCGACCGCATCGACGACATCGAACTGCAAGTGCTCACCTTCCTCGTCCAGATCGGCGTCGACCCCAACGAGGCCGCCGCCAACATCGCCCCGCTGTTCGGCATCGAGCCCGAAGCAGCGTTGGAGATCCCCCTCGCCCTCGTGGGCAGCGTCGACACAATCTGCGAGACGTTGCAGCGCCGGCGCGAGGAGTACGGCCTCAGCTACGTCGTGGTGCACGAGGCCGAGATGGAAGCCTTCGGCGAGGTCGTGGCTCGCCTCGCCGGCACCTGAGGATGAGAGTCGGCGTCGTCGGCGGGACGTTCGACCCCGTCCACATCGGCCACCTTGCCGTGGCGGTGGCCGCCCGCCACGAGTTGGCGCTCGACCGCGTGCTGCTGATGGTGGCCAACATCCCGTGGCAGAAGGCGGACACCCGCGCCATCACGCCGGCGGAGGACCGGTTCGCCATGGTCGCTGCAGCGGCGGCCGACATCGACGGCGTCGAGGCCAGCCGCATGGAGATCGACCGCGGGGGCCCCTCCTACACGGTGGAGACGCTGGAGGCCCTGGCGGGCAATGACGTGTTCCTCGTGCTCGGCGCCGAGGCGGCGGCCAACCTGCACACCTGGGTGCGGGCCGACGAGGTGCCCACGTTGGCCGAACTTGTTGTGGTGCCCCGCCCGGGTGTCGCCAACCCGCCGGGCCTGCGCACCCTCGACGTGCCCCGCCTCGACGTCACCAGCACCGAGCTGCGGGCCCGCATGGCCGAAGGGCGCCCCGTCGACGTGCTCGTGCCGCCCGCCGCGCTCCGCGTGATCAGGGAGCGCGGTCTGTACGCTGACTAGTCGGATGAACAGCCCGGTGGCCCCGCCCGACCTGCACGACGACGTCGCCACCATCCCGCTGCCCGAGACCCGCCGTACCGGCCGGTCGCGTCGGGACCTGCGCCGCCGCAAGCAGCGCCGCACGCGCAGCCTGCGCTTCACCGCCGCGGTGGCCGTCGCCGTCCTCGTGGTGCTGGCCGCCGTCGGCCTCTTCGTCTCCGACGCCACCTCCGACAAGGGCGACGACACCAAGCCCGGAGCGGCCGCGGCCGCGCCGCCGCCCCCCGCCGTCCTCTTGGCCCAGCGCGACGCCGCGGGCCAGGCGATCTCGTTGTTCGTCGTCGCCCCCGATGCCGGCGGCAAGGGCGGCACCATCGTCCTGCTCCCGCCGGGCGCCATGGCCGAAGTGGCCTCCCTCGACCTCCAGCCTCTGGGCCAAGTGCTGAGCCTGGGCGGCCCCGCCCGCCTCCAGGCCACGGTGCAGAACCTGCTGGGCGCCACCATCGGCGAGGTCCACGTGCTCGACGATGCGGCGATCACCGCCCTCGTCACCCCGGCGGCGCCGATCAAGGTCGACATCCCCGAGCGGGTCGAACAGGTCGACGCCCGGGGCACGGTCAAGGTGCTGTTCGAGTCGGGGCCCAACGATGTGGCCGCCGCCGACGTCCCCCGCCTCCTGGCCGAGCGGGGCCGGTCCACCGACCTCAGTCGCCTGGCTCGCCACCAAGCCTTCTGGGACGCCTGGCTGGCCAAGCTCAAGGACCCCAAAGCCGTGCCCGAGCAGCCCCCGGCGCTGGCCAAGCTGCTGCGCGACCTGGCCGCGGGCCCCGTCCGCACCCGCAGCCTGCCCGTCGACCCCCTGGGCACGGGTGCTGACGGCCAGCTCTACCAAGTCGACCGGGCCGAACTCGCCCAGCTGCGAAGCGCGTTGTTCCCGGGCGGCCAGGCGGCGACGGGCGGCCGTCCGATCGTGCAGATCCTCAACGGCACCGGCGCCGTGCAGTTGGCGCAGCGGGTGGCCGACAAGTTGGGCACGGCCGTGGAGGTCAAGCTGACCGGCAACGCCGCCCGGTTCGACTACACCGAGACCCAGGTGGTCTTCTACGACCGGGCCAAGCAGGCGGATGCGCAACGGGTTCGCGACGCGCTGGGCGTGGGCAAGCTTGTGTTCAGCCGCAATCCGCTGGATGTGGTGGACGTGACGATCATCGTCGGAAAGGACTTCAAGTAGGCGACGTGGCAGCAACCAGCCGGGACGACATTCGAGAACTGTTGGTGACTGCGGCCAAGGCCGCATCCGACAAGAAGGGCGAGGACACGGTCGTCCTCGAAGTGGGGGCGGTGCTCGCCATCACCGACGCCTTCGTCATCACCAGCGGCGCCAACGCCCGGCAGGTGCGCACCATCGCCGAGGAGGTCGAGCGCAAGGTCGACGAGGCGGGCGGCCACAAACCGCTGCGGGTGGAAGGCCTCGACGACGCCCGTTGGGTGCTCATGGACTACGGCGACTTCGTCGTCCACGTGTTCCTCGACGAGGTGCGCCGCTACTACGACCTCGAGCGCCTGTGGTCCGACGCCCCCCGCGTCGAGTGGGAGACGACGGGCGCCGCGTAGCGCCTGAGGAGTTGCGCGGACAGGTCACCCGCCACGCGCCGTAGGGCTTCTCGGCGGCCTGAGGCCGCCGAGACAGGCACTGTGCTCATTGGTCGCCTCGCCTATCGGCTCGGCTCCTAAGCCGTGGCCGCCACCCGGTCGAGGTGGGCTGCCGCGGCGGCGTGGCCGCCGGCGATGAGGCGGCGGGAGTGGCGGAAGTCGTCGTAGCGCAGCTGCCCCGGGTCGATGCTCGGCACCACGATGAGCTCCACGCCTTCGGGCGGTGTCGCTATCTCCCTGAGGAAGCGGTGGCTGCGGGCGATGGAGAACGACTGCACCAACACGTCGATGGGCCGCTTAGGGGCAGGCCGCTTGCGTTCGAAGTTGCCGACGTGGAGCACGACGATGCGCTCGGCGCCCAGCTCGACGGCTCGGGAGATCGGCACGTTGTCGATGACGCCGCCGTCGATGAACAGCTCGTCGGCGATCGGCACCGGCGGGAACACGCCGGGCAGGGCGGCCGAGGCGAGGATCGGCTCGATGACAGGTCCTGACGAGAACCACCGGGCGTCGCCGGTCTCCAGCGAGGCGGCCACTACGTGGAAGGGGAGTTCGGCTTCTTCGAAGGTGCGGAACGGCAGCCACGTCTCCAGCAGGCGGCGCAGGCCGTCGTTGGGTTGGAGCGACCGGCTACGTGTGGCCAGCAGGCGGATCGACGACAGGCGCCCGGCCGGGCAGATGGCGTCGTCGTTGAGCGAGGCCCAGACCTCCGACATGCGGCGCACGCCCTCGACGGTGGGGTCGGCAGCCACGGCGGCGGCGTTGATGGCCCCCACCGAGCAGCCCACCAGGGCGTCGGGCAGGATGCCTCGTTCGAAGACGGCTTGGAGCATGCCGACCTGGATGGCGCCCAGGTTCCCGCCGCCCCCCAAGACGAACACCGTGCGCGGCTTGTGCCGCCTCGCTCGCCGCATGTGCAGGATCGACACCTCGGCCTCCTTTCGGCCCTCCTCCATCATCTTCGGCGCCACGGGAGGTAGGAAGAATGGCGCGAACGCGTCATTTGCCCGTAGCCACGGGACTAGTCCGCAGCCCGGACGCCGGCCGCTCGGGCCAGTGACCAACGACACGGCAGGTTCGGGGGCGCGCCGGGGTTGAACCGGTCGTGCAAAAGAACCGCACCCTCCCCGACGGCACGGCGGTCGTCCTCCGTGAGCTCGACGCTTCCGACGTGGACGGCCTCCGGCGCCTGTTCTTCCGCCTCTCGCCCGAGACCGTGCGGCTCCGCTTCCTGCAGTCGGTGAGCGAGCCCTCGCCCCGGGTGCTGCACTACCTGGCCGACGTCGACCACGACAAGCGCCAGGCCCTGGCCGCCGAGGTCGACGGCGAGATCGTCGGCGTGGCCCGCTACGACCGCTTCCGCGACGCCCCCGACCGGGCCGAGGTGGCGATTGTGGTGGAGGACGCCTGGCAGGGTCGCGGCCTGGGCAAGGTGCTGCTCAACACTTTGGCCGGCGACGCCAAGCGCCACGGCGTCAAGGCCCTCACCGCCACCGTGATGGGCGAGAACCGCCGCATGATGGCCATCGCCCGCCGCCTCGCACCCGAGACCTCGACCCGCCTGGACCACGGCGAGTGGGAGTTGGAGACGCCGCTGACGCCTGCCTGAGGATTGAACCGCCCCTCGCGACAGGTATAGATGTGACCGACGTCATATTATTTGCACTGTCACTGAACCTTTATGGGAAGGGGCAGTACGTTGGCGGTTCCCGGCTCCCTGGCGCGGCGGTATGCGCCATTCCTGATCCTGGCGGGGGTCCAAGTCCTGTTGGTGGCGCTCGTGCCGTCGACGGGCGGCCCCGGCTCCCGTGGCGACGAACTGACGGCCGGCCCCGGCGCCTTCGACCCGGAGGCAGGCCTCGGCGCCGACGGCATCGCAGGCACGGCTGACGATGTCGCCGCGGGCGGCGGTGCTGCGGGCGGCGGGCCAGGCGGTACGAGCGCCACGGGCGGCACCGGGTCAGGCGCGACGGGAGGGGGCACGCGCTCCGGCACTGCCACCGGCAAGCTCTCCACCGACAAGAGCAAGTGCGCCAAGGACGGCGTGCGCCAGCAGGACGTGACCCGCACATCGCCGCCCTGCGTCCCCCGGTGGACAGGCGACAACGGCGGCGCCACCTACCGCGGCGTGTCCGCCGAGGCCGTCAAGGTCATCCACTACCGGCCCAAGTCGAACGAGCAGGTCGACGCCATCCTGCGCACCCAGGGCCTGGCGTCGTCCCCCGAAGAAGAGAAGAAGGCCCGCGAGGCCTTCGCCAAGTTCTTCGACAAGCACTACGAGTTCTACGGCCGCAAGATCAACTGGATCTTCGTCCAGGGGAAGTGCGAGATCACGCCTCCAGATGTCGCCTGCTTCCGGGATGAGGCAAAGCGCCTCAACCAGGAGCACACACCGTTCGCCGTGTTCTGGACGAACTCGACGGTGCAGGGCGAAGTCTTCGAGCAGTGGACGGCGCTGGGCGTCGTCAACATCGGGGGCTGGCACTTCCACAACGACTTCGTCACACGGAACCGGCCCTACCACTGGGACGTGTTCGTCGACGGCACCCGCACCGTGCAGCACCTGGCCAGCTACTGGTGCAAGAAGATGTCTGGCAAGAACGCCACCTTGGCGGGCACCCCCGACATCCGGGCCAAGCGGCGGGTGCTCGGCGTCGTAACCCAAAGGTACGAGTACACCCAGAAGAACGCCGTCGACCTGGTGAACCTGGTGACAGGAGGCATGTGCGGTCGCCCAGGCGATGCCGTCGAGCCCGTTACCACGCCCTCCGACATCACCAAGGCACAGGAGACGGCGGCCACAGCCATGCAGAAGCTGAAGGACGACGGGGCGACGACCGTCGTCTTCCTGTCCGACCCCATCGGCCCCCGGTTCTTCACCAACGCAGCGACGGCTCAAGGCTGGTACCCCGAGCACCTGCTCGCCGGGTCCGGGCTCATCGACTACGACGTGCTGGGGCGGCTGTACGAGACGTCGCAGTGGCGCAATGCCTTCGGGCCAGGACACTTGGCCGACCCCATCCCGTTCAACGACAGCGATGCCGCCCGAGCCGCCGCCGACGTGGGCGTCACCGGCCTCTACTCCGGCGCCAACCTCCTGTACGCCTACATGTCGCTGGTGTCGAGCCAGATCCAGATGGCGGGGCCGAACCTGACCCCGACGAACGTGGAGCGGGGCATGCTCAGCCTGCCGTCGAGCGGCGGGTGGGAGCGCACGCGCGACCCGGCGTCGGTCATGGTGAAGTTCGGCCCAGGCGATTACACGGCCATCCAGGACTCTCGGCACACCTACTGGGACCCGGCAGCCAAGTCGAAGATCGACGGCGGGACCGGTGCGTACATCGCCGTCGAGGGGGGCCGTCGCTGGGAGCTCGGTAGCTGGGGGGCGGGCGAGCCTCGGGCACCCGAGTGACAGCCGTCCGCGACGCGGGCGCGGCGACCACGCGCTTCCTGCGCGGCGGCGGGGCGAGCGCGGCCGCGGCGTGGGTCTTCATCTGGCTCGCCGCCATCGTCGTCTACCCGAACCTGTTGAACCTGGCCCTGCCCGGCCGCATGCCGACCGGCATCGTGGCGTACGGCGTCGTGATCGGTGCTCTCTACGGCCTCATCGCCATGGGCCTGATCCTGGTGTACCGGGCCAACCAGGTGGTGAACTTCGCCCAGGCCGGACTCGGTGCCGCACCTGCCACCCTCGGCGTCGTCCTGGTCACCACCAAGGGGTGGCCGTATTGGGCCGCGCTCTTGCTCGTGGTGGTGGGGTCGCTGGTGCTCGGCGGGTTGGTCGACTTCCTCGTCGTGCGCCGCTTCACGCAAGCGCCCCGCCTGATCCTCGCTGTCGTCACCATCGGCATCGGGCAACTGCTCGCCTACGTGGAGTTCAACATCCCCGGGTGGATCACCGGTGACGCGCTGCCGCCCGCCGACTTCCCGACCCCGTTCAGCAGTTGGCGGTTCACCTTCGGCGGGACCGTGCTCAAGGGCGACCACGTCGTGGCCTTGCTCGTCGTCGGCGTGATCGTGGTGGCCCTCGGGTTGTTCTTCCGCCTCACCCGCATCGGCATCGCCGTGCGAGCGTCGGCGGAAAACGCCGAGCGAGCGTCGTTGCTGGGCGTCCCTGTGCGTCGAGTGTCGACGCTGGTGTGGATGCTCGCGGCGCTGCTGTCGGCAGTCGGCATCTTCCTGCGGGCGCCGCTCGTCGGGCTGTCGTTCGGCACCATCATCGGGCCGAGCGTGCTGCTCTATGCACTGGCCGCCGCCATGGTCGCCCGCATGCAGAGCCTGCCCGTGGCCTTCGTGGCGGGCATGGCCATCGGCGGCATGGACTTCGCCATGTACTACAGCACCCGCAACTCGGTGCTGAGCCAGGCGATGATGCTGCCGATCATCCTCGTGGCCCTGTTGCTGCAGCGGCAGAGCGCGGGGCGGGCGCACGACACGGGCGTGACGACGTGGCGCACGGTGAAAGAGTTCCGTCCCATCCCCTCGGAGTTGCGCAACGTGCGCGAGGTACTGGGCGCGCGGACGCTCGTTCTGGCGCTGGCCGCCGGACTCGCAGTGGGCCTGCCGTTCCTGGTGGGACGCCTCTATCGCAACGACGCCTCGCTGTTGTTGATCTACGCGATGGTCGGCGTGTCGCTGGTGGTACTGACGGGATGGGCAGGGCAGATCAGCCTCGGCCAATTCGCCTTCGTCGGCGTCGGCGCCGGGGTGGCAGGGGGCCTGGCGGCCAACCACCAGGCCGACTTCTTCGTCACCATCATCGTGGCGGGCATGGTGGGCGCCGTCGTCGCTGTGCTGGTGGGCCTGCCTGCGCTGCGCGTGCAGGGCTTGTTCTTGGCCGTCACCACCTTGGCGTTTGCCGGGACCACGCAGGCCTTCCTGCTCGACCGGCGTTTCTTCGGCTGGATGCTCCCGCCGGAGGGCGGCATTGTCTACCGCCCCAAGATCTACGGCCGCATCGACACCGGCAACGACTTGGTCTTCTACTACGTGTGCCTTGTCTTCCTGGTGCTGATGATCGTGATGGCCCGGCAGATCAGGTCGAGTCGCTCGGGGCGGGTGATGATCGCCGTGCGGGCCAACCCCCGTGCCGCGCAGTCGTACGGCGTGAACCTGTCACGCACCCGTCTGGCCGCCTTCGCCATCTCCGGCTTCATGGCCGCGGTGGCGGGCGCGTTGTTCGTGTACCAGCAGGGGGCGTTGGACGTGAACGCCTATCCGCCCGTCGACTCCATCAAGGTCTTCGCCATGACCGTGGTGGGCGGGCTCACCTCGGTCGGTGGCGCGGTCGCTGGGGCGGCCTACTTGATCGTGTTCCAGCGCTTCCCGTTCTTCCGCACCATCGAGTTCTTCGACCTGCTGACGACCGGCGTCGGCTTGATGGTCCTGTTGCTGTTCTTCCCCGGGGGCCTGGCCGAACTTGGCTACCGGGCGCGCGACAGCTTCCTGCGCTGGGTGGCGGCTCGTCGCGGCATCCACGTGCCCAGCCTGGTGGCCGACTCGCTGGAAGAACAGGGCCGGCCGGTGTCGGGCACCGATCCCGACTTGCTCACCGAGGTCGGCGAAGAAGTGGGCGCGGGCCGTGCACTGTTGGAACTGCCCGACTCGGTGATCATCTGCCCGGCGTGCGAGGAGCACGTGCCCGTCGAACGGGTGGCGACGCACGAGCACTTCCGCCCTGAAGCGGCTCGCCTCCGGGCTCGTCGGTCTCGGCATCGGGTGCGGGCGGTGGCCGCCGAGGACGACTTGGTGATCGAGGAGGTGCGCCGGTGAAGGAGCGCCTCGACCGCATTACCGGCGGCGGCTCGGCGCTGCCGCTGCTCGTCCTCTTCGGGCTCAACCTGGTCGACGAGTTCGACCGGGTCGCCTTCGGCGTGCTGACCCCGGAAATCCGCGACGCCTTCAACCTGTCCGACGAAGGCATCGTCGCCGTCGGTTCGCTGGCCGCGGTGACGGCGCTGTTGGCCGCCCTGCCCATCGGGTTCACCGCCGACCGGGTGAAGCGCGTGCGCCTGTCGGCCATCGCCGCCTTCCTGTGGGGCACCATGGCCATCCTCACCGGCTTGGCCCCGGTGATCGGCGTGCTCATCGTGGCCCGCATGGGTGCCGCCGTCGGGCGCATCATCAACGAGCCGGTGCACGCCAGCCTGCTCTCCGACTACTACGCCCCGTCGACCCACCCGCAGGTCTTCGCCTTCCACCGCATGGCCAACCCCATCGGGCTCGGCTCGGCCGTCGTCATCGGCGCGCTGGGTTCGATGTGGGACTGGCGCTTCGTGTTCGTCGTCCTGGCGGTGCCCACGTTCGTGCTCGTCGCCATGTTGGTGAAGCTGCGCGAACCCTTACGGGGCGAGAGCGTCGACGCGGGCGTGGCGGCCGAGGCCGCGCTGCTGGAGCCCGTCCCGTTCGGTGAAGCCCGCCGCCAACTGTTCGCCGTGCGCACCCTGCGCCGGTTGTGGGCGGGCATCTTCCTACTCGGCATCGGGGCGCTGACCCTCACGCAGCTCGTGGTGCTGTTCTTCGAGCAGGAGTACGGCTTCGAGGCCCAGGGACGGGGCATGGTGGTGTTCGCCTCCGGCCTCGGCACCGTCGTCGGCCTGTTGTACGGACAGCGGTTGGCAGGCCGGGCGTTGACCGCGGGCGACCTGCCCAAGCTGGCCCGCTACAACGGCCTGTCGTACATGCTCATCGGCGGCGGGTTGCTGGCCATGGCGGTCTCGCCTTGGTCGGGCCTGTCGTTGTTCTTCAACTTCGTGGCGGGCATCGGCATCGGGGCGTACCAGCCCAACTACTTCCCGCTGGTCGGCCTGGTGTCGCCGCCGCGGGTGCGCTCGCAGGGCTTTGCCTGGGCCATCCTCTACCTCGGCCTCGGCGGCTTGCTGTCGCCGCTGATCGCCTCCATCGGCGACTCCGACGCGGGCTACCGGGTCGCCGTCAGCGTCTTGTCGGCCCTGCTGGTGCTGGGTGGCGCGCTGGCCTACTCCGCCTACCGCTTCGTCGCCCGCGACGCCGCGCAAGCAGCCGCCACCTTGGCCACGGCGGTGCGGCTGCGCGAGGAGTTGGCGGAGAGCGGCCAGCAGGCGCTGCTCACGTGCCGGGGCGTCGATGTCGCCTACGACTCCGTCCAAGTGCTCTTCGGCGTCGACCTGGAGATCCGTGAGGGCGAGATCGTGGCCCTGCTGGGCACCAACGGCGCGGGCAAGTCAACCTTGCTGAAAGCCATCAGCGGCGTCGTCGACCCCATCGGCGGGGCCGTCTTCTTCGCGGGGCGCGACATCACCCACGCCGACGCCGTGCAGTCGACCAAGCTCGGCATCGTCCAGATGCCGGGCGGCCGCGGCGTGTTCCCCACGCTGAGCGTGGCCGAGCACTTCCGGGTGGCGGCGTGGTTGTTCGCCGACGAGCAGGAGCGGGTGCGGCAGGCGACCGACGAGGTGCTCGAACGGTTCCCGCGCCTGCGCGAGCGGTGGGACCAGCTCGCCGGCAACTTGTCGGGCGGGGAGCAGCAGATGCTGGCGTTGGGCATGTCGTTCATCGCCCGGCCCAAGCTGCTGATGATCGACGAGCTGTCGTTGGGCTTGGCGCCCACCATCGTCGAACAGCTACTCGACATGGTGCGCCACATCAACCAGCAGGGCGCCACGGTGATCGTGGTGGAGCAGTCGGTGAACGTGGCGTTGACGCTGGCCCAGCGGGCGTACTTCCTGGAGAAAGGCGAGGTGCGTTTCTCGGGGCCGACCGAAGAACTGCTCGAGCGGGGCGACATCCTGCGCTCGGTGTTCCTCGAAGGGGCGGGCGGCCGGGTGGCGCGCCGTGCGGCGCCGACCGAGGGCGACATCGACCGCGCCGACGAGCCCATCCTGGCCGTGAACGGCATCTCCAAGCGCTTCGGCGGCATCCGTGCCGTCGACGACGTGACCTTCGACTTGTGGCGCGGGGAGATCCTCGGCCTCATCGGCCCCAACGGCGCGGGCAAGACGTCGGTGTTCGACCTGGTGTCGGGCTTCACGGCTCCCGACGGCGGCCGCATCTATTTCGAAGGCGTCGAGGTCAGTTCATGGTCGCCCGACCGAAGGGCCCGGGCCGGCCTGGGGCGCTCGTTCCAGGACGCCCGCATCTTCCCCAGCCTCACCGTGGCCGAGAACCTGGCCATGGGGCTGGAGCGCCACCTCGAGGTGCGTGACCACATCGCCTCGGCGCTGGGCTTGCCGGAGGCCAAGGCCCAAGAGGACGACATCGCGTGGACCGTCGAGGACCTGGTCGAACTGATGAACCTCGGCGCCTTCCGCGACAAGTTCGTGGGGGAACTGTCGACCGGCAGCCGCCGCATCGTCGACCTGGCCATGGCGATCGCCCACGACCCCTCGGTGCTGATCCTCGACGAGCCGTCGTCGGGCATCGCCCAGCGGGAGACCGAGGCGCTGGCACCGTTGCTGCGCCGCATCCGGGCCGAGACCGGGTGCGCCATGCTCGTCATCGAGCACGACATGCCCCTCATCACCGAGATCTCCGACCGCATGCTGGCCCTGGAGCTGGGCGCGGTGATCGCCGAGGGCACGCCCGCCGAGGTCATCAGCAACCCGCGGGTGGTGGAGTCGTACCTGGGCGGCGACGTGGCTGCCGTCAACCGGTCGGGCACGGTCAACGGCAACGGCAACGGGCACGGCGGACGCCGCCGGCGGCGGGTGGCCACGTGAGGCGGCTGCTGGGCGTCGTGGCGTTGGTGGCGGGGTTCGTCATGGTCGTCGGCCCGCTGCCGGTGGGTGCCGATGCGCCGGAGGCGACGGCGTGGTGGTGGGCGGCGTCGGGCGAAGCGTTGGGCCTGCCCGCCTCGCCGCCCAGCCCCGTCGACCCGGGCGGGCTCTACGTGGCGGGCGAGCCCACAGCGCCGGCCGGCAAGTCCGCGCTGCGGTTGCCGGTCGACGACAACCAAGCGGTGGGCGAATTGGTGCTGGCAATCGACACCGACGAGACGACCGGCCAGCCCAAGGCGCAGGGCGACATCGCCGTGGAAGCGTGCATCGCCAATCGGGTGTGGGCGCCCGAGGAGGGCGGGCCGCTGAACCGGGCACCCGCGTGCGAGGTCGGCGCGTTGGCCTACGGCTCGGTGATCGCGGGCAAGGTCCGCTTTCCCGTAGGCGGACTGGTGCGCAACGGAATGCTGAACATCGTGCTCCAACCCACGGCGGGCAAGGTGTTCCAGGTGGCGTTCGAAAAGCCGGGCGCCGACGCCATCACCGTGACGACGTATCCGGGCCAGTCCGACGGCGACGAGCCGCCCGCCGGGTTCGAGGACTTCGAGGGCTTCGATGCGGGCACCGCCTTCGGGGTGCCGACCGAGACGTTCTCACCGCCGTTGCTGGTGGACGGGGTGCCGTTGCCGACGACCCAGGCGACGGTGGCACCCAGCGGGCCGGCCAGCGGGCCGTCGGCCGCAGTGCCCGCGTCGACACTGCCGCCCGGGGGCCGACGGGCCTCGACCGAGCGCACGCCGCAGGTGGTCTCCGCCATGGTGCTGGTAGGGCTCATCCTCATGTACCTCGGGCTGCTCCAGGCGCCCGGTCACGTGCCGCAACTGCTCGGCCCATTTCGGCGCGCCCCGGTGGCGCCGTCGGTCCCCGCGCCCACCGTCACCGGCGACCTGCCGCGAGGCATCGGCCGCTTCGCCCGTCCCCGGCTCGGACCTGCGCCCAAGCTCTGACGTTGCCCCACGAAGCTATTGCGGTACGCAAGCTCTATCCGTACCAGCAGTAGGCATTGTTAGCGGGTGCTTTGGCGCCTCCCAATCGAACCCGAGCAAAGGCCTCTATACGCATATCAGAGAACCTCTATACGCATACCAGAGAAGCAGTCGACGCTCTCTCGGTCGTCGTCAAGGCGGACGTTATAGATCACCGAAGCTAGCCAAGTGTGCCGGGCGGACTACGGACTACCCTGAGCGCGTGGAGTTGCGTCGATTCGTCATCGCGAGCGTTCTCTTGACCCTGGGAGCATCGGCCTATCTCGCATCGTTTCCTACGCAGTCAGTGCACTCGTCGCCCCGCCTTGCCATAGCGACAGCCAAGATCGAGAACGGACGAAGCTCACAGGTGACGCCAGCGCCGCATCGAGTGTCGCTGACGACGAAGCATGGTCCTCTGGTGGCGGCGCTCCTGGTGCTGCCGCCCGAAGCAATGGCCCTCTGTCTGCAGCGTTATCTACGGCGTCGGGAGCGTGTCCTGTTGGTTGCTGCCTTGGCGCTGACAGGAACCTTCACTGTGATGGGGGCGCTAGGTGCCGACAGCTTGGCTTACCTTCCGGGAACCCTTGCTGTCGCCGTGACCGTCCGTGAGGCCATTGAACCGCGACACGCAACTCCGCATGGGGGGACAGCCCCAGCGGCATGAGACCTGGAAGTGTCGCGGTGGGCCGCCTTGACCACCACCACGAGCCATGCGGTAGCGGCGAGTCCTACCCGTCGTCGAGGTGGCGGGACGGCGGCAGGCTTTCGTGGCCTGGCCGCCTCGGGGTACGGCGCTTCTGTTTCAGCTCCGCCTCGAACCCGTGCCGTCGTCCGCCCAGGAGTTCGTCGCGCACCCGGCGCTCGGCGTCGGCGGCGGCTTGGAAGTAGACGGCGTCGAACTCCTCGACCACCTGGAACGTCCACCGGCCGTCGAGCACGTTGCGGCCGATCACCTCTTCTCGCAAGAGGGTGGCGAGCTCGCATGCACCGATCGTTCGAGCAGTTCGGCGGCGTCCTCCATGACGAAGTCGGCCCGGCCGATCAGGTGATGGAGGTCGTACGAGCCGCCCACCGGGCTCGAGGACTTCGAAAGCTTCGATGTGGGCACCGCCGTCGACACTGCCGCCCGGGGGCCGACGGGCCTCGACCGAGCGCACGCCGCAGGTGGTCTCGGCGATGGTGCTGGTCGGGCTGATCCTCATGTACCTCGGGCTGCTCCAGGCGCCCGGCCACGTGCCGCAACTGCTCGGCCCGTTCCGGCGCGCGCCGGTGGCGCCGTCGGTCCCCGCGCCAACCGTCACCGGCGACCTGCCGCGAGGCATCGGCCGCTTCGCCCGCCCCCGCCTCGGCCCCGCGCCCAAGTTGTAAGGCGTCACTCGTCGCCGATGAGTTCTTCGAGGAAGAAGCGCACCTTGGCTTCGATCGGGCGCCCGGGGTAGTAGCGCTCGACGACCTCGAGCCCTTCGTCGACCGATGTCAGGCCGCACACGTCGTAGAGCAGCACGATGTCGGCCTCGTCACGACTCACCCGGCTGGCCAAGAGCTTGGTGGCCAGGAGGTACTCGGGCGACGCGGCCGACACGCTCAAGAAGTCCCCGTCGTAGACCACCCGCGGCGCAGGGTCGGGCCCGGGCAGGAAGCCCTTCACGGCATCGTTGAGCCAGTCCGGTTCGAGGTCGTCATGGCGCCCCGCAATAGCGGCCGCTGCCTCCCGAACCTCGGTCGACGGGTGCCAGATGGCATCGACGTCACGGGTGGCGGGGCGGGCGTCGTAGGCCACGGTCATGGCCGCGCCCCCGACGACGAACACGTCGCCGCGCACGTCGATGCGTCGAAGCTCTTGGTCGAGCTCGGCGAACAGCCGGAGTATCCGCTCCCGACTGAGCACTACACGTTCCTCAACGAGTCGCGGTGGAGGAAGACGCCGCGAATCTTGAACGCCGCAGGCGTCCCCGCGTACTCCCACGCCCGCATCGACCTCATCGGCGTCACCCACCACCCGCGAGCCAGGAAGCGGCTGTCGTCGTGCACCCAGCCCGGCGCAGCCTCGTCGGTGGTCACGGCCAACCATTCGGCCAGCCCACCCAGGAAGGCGTCCCACCGCTCGTCACCCGTGGGTGCAGGCTCCGCGGTGATCATGCGCGCTCGGGTGATGCTGTCGGCGGCCCGGTAGCGGTGCGCGAGCTCGGCAGCCATGCGGATGGGCTCGCCGTCACCCAGGCATCGAGCCAGCCCGACAAGGCTGGCTGCGTAATCGACCTCGGTGTCGAGGCGAAGGCGCATGCCGGCCGCTTTGGTGATCCGCTCCAGCAGCTCCACCGTGGGGTGCAGGTCGCCTCGTTCGATCCGGTGGACGGTGCTGGCGGCCACGCCCGCAGCGGCGGCCAGCGCGCGCACGGAGAGCCGACTGTCGCGCCGCAGCGAGACGACAAGCGCATCGGTCCGCATCGGTGTAAGCGTATACGCTTACACCGATCTACCCGTCGTCGAGGTGGCGGGACGGCGGCAGGCTCTCGTGGCCTGGCCGCTTCGGCGTGCGGCGCTTTTCCTTCAGCTCCGCCTCGAACACGTGCCGTCGTCCGCCCAGGAGTTCGTCGCGCACCCGGCGCTCGGCGTCGGCGGCCGCTTGGAAGTAGACGGCGTCGAACTCCTCGACCACCTGGAACGTCCACCGCCCGTCGAGCACGTTGCGGCCGATCACCTCTTCTCGCAAGAGGGTGGCGAGCTCGCATGCACCGCACCGTTCGAGCAGTTCGGCGGCGTCCTCCATGACGAAGTCGGCCCGGCCGATCAGGTGATGGAAGTCGTAGAGCCGCCCTCGTGCCCGTTCCAGCCACTCGAAGGCCTCCGACACCTTGCCTGCCGCCTCGACCACCACGTCGTCGACCCCCTCGGGACGCTGGTGATCCGGGTCGGGGACGGCGGCCATCGGCCTCGTGCTACCCCACGACGCTCAGCACAACCTCGACGTTGTTGCGGGTGGCGTTGGAGTATGGGCACACCTCGTGCGCCCGGGCCACCAGCTTCTCGGCGGTCTCACGTTCCACGTCGGGCAACTCGGCGTCGAGGTGGACCTGCAGCCCGAACGCCCCGCCCTCGGTGGCGCCGATCCCCACCCGTGCGGTGATGGCCGACTCGCTCACGTCGATGCCCGCCTTCGACGCCACCAGCTTCAGCGCGCTGTGGAAGCAGGCGGCATACCCGGCGGCGAACAACTGCTCGGGGTTGGTGGCCTCGCCGCCCGGCCCGCCCAGCGCCTTGGGCACTGCCAGTTGTACGTCGAGCACGCCGTCGGAGGACGCCACGCGCCCGTCGCGGCCGCCCCATGCCGTGGCGTCGGCGGTGTAGAGGATGTCCATCCCCCTGTCTTAGCCCACGGGTACCTCCCACCGCGTTCCCAGGAAGTTCACAGGAACCGGTGCCAGAATCGACAGCGATGGCCGCCCGCGTCCTCGTGGTCGACGACGAAGACAACATCACCTTCCTCCTCGACACCGCACTGCGCCACTTCGGCTTCGAGGTGCGGGTGGCCTCAGACGGGCGCGGCGCCCTCAAAGAGGTGGCCCAGTTCGCCCCCGACGTCCTCCTCCTCGACGTCATGCTGCCCGACCTCGACGGCTTCGAGATCCTCCGCCGCCTCCGCCTCGACGGCGTCCAGGTTCCCGTCCTCTTCCTCACCGCCCGCGACGCGGTCGACGACAAGGTGCGGGGCCTCACTCTGGGCGGAGACGACTACGTCACCAAGCCGTTCAGCCTGGAAGAGGTGGTGGCCCGCATCCACGTGCTGTTGCGCCGCCAAGGCGTCAGCGCGGGCAGCGCCAAGCTCGCCCTTGCCGACCTGGAGATGGACGACGACGCCCACGTGGTGCGCCGCGCGGGCCACGTCGTCGACCTGTCTCCGACCGAGTACAAGCTGCTCCGCTTCCTGTTGGTGAACGCAGGCCGCGTGCTGTCGCGCAACCAGATCCTCGACCACGTGTGGCAGTACGACTTCGACGGCCACGCCACGGTGGTCGAGACCTACATCAGCTACCTGCGCAAGAAGGTCGACCGCCTGGGCCCGCCGTTGATCCACACGGTCCGCGGCGTCGGCTACTCCTTGCGGGTCTCCTGATGTCGCTCCGCCGCCGGGTGATCATCGGCGTGGCTGCCATCGCCCTCGTGCTGGTGGCCACCAACGTGGCGATCTCCAGCACGTTCTCGTCGTTCCTCCACGACCGCCTCGACAAGCAGCTCATCGCCGCCAGCGAGACCGTGCAGGGGCGCCGCGGGTTGCTCGGCCGCCCTAACGAGGCGCTCACCGAGTACTACATCGCCGTCATCGAAGGCGGCGGCATCTTCACAGTGGCCTCCGTCCTCCAGGCCGACGAACGCCCGCCGCCGGTGATCGACCTGTCGCAACTGGCGGCCAACGTCACCGGCGCCGGCCAAGCACGCCGGCCCTTCACCGTCCCCGCCGCGTCGGGCGACGGCAAGTGGCGCTTAGTCGGCGTAGCCGGGCCCGACGGCCGCACCGCGGTGGTGGGCCTGAGCCTCAGCGAATTGGAGGCCACCCTGGCCCAGGTGCGGTGGGTGCAGGCAGTGGGCACCCTGGCCGTGCTCGCGGCCTTGGCCACGGTGGCGTGGTGGATGCTCCGCCTCGGCATCGACCCCCTGGTGTCGATGGCCAAGACGGCCGACGAGATCGCCGAAGGCGAACTGTCGCGACGGATCGATCACGTCGACGAACGCACCGAGGCGGGCCGCCTGGGCGCGGCCCTCAACGCCATGCTCGGCCGCATCGAGGAGGCCTTCCAGGAGCGGGAGGAATCGGAGGCACGCGTGCGTCGTTTCGCCGCCGACGCCTCGCACGAACTGCGCACGCCGCTCACGTCGATCCAGGGCTACACCGAGTTGTGGCGGGCGGGCGGCTTGCAGTCGAAGGACGAGTTGGCCGACGCCATGCGCCGAATGGAGGACGAGGCCAAGCGCATGGGCGCCTTGGTCGAAGACCTGCTGCTGCTGGCCCGCATCGACCAGCGCCGACCGTTGGAGCGCGCACCGGTGCAACTCGACGCCGTGGTGGCCGACAGCGTGCGCGACGCGCAGGCCGTCGAACCCGACCGCCCCGTCACCTTCGACATCGCCCCCGTGGTGGTCGAAGGCGACGAACAGCGCCTGCGCCAGGTGGTCGGCAACCTCTTGGCCAACGCCCGTGTGCACACGCCGCCGGGCACGCCGGTGGCCGTCTCGCTCGCCGCCCGCGACGGCGTGGCCCGCCTCCAAGTGGCCGACCAAGGCCCGGGCATGGCGCCCGAGGTGGCGGACCGGGTGTTCGAGCGGTTCTACCGCGCAGACGCGTCGCGCTCTCGCGCCGCGGGCGGCACCGGACTGGGGCTGGCCATCGTGGCTGCCGTGGTGGAGGCCCACTCTGGCTCGGTGCGGGTGGAGTCCGAGGCCGGCCAGGGCAGCCGCTTCGTGGTGGACCTGCCGCTCGGCCGGAACGGACACCCAACAACTCCGTAGGCGATCCACAGCCGATTCCCAGGTTGGTGTCGCATCCTGAGGGGCATGGAGACGCCGCTCGCCCTGCTCGACAGGCCGCCCACCGCGGCCGACGAGGTTCCCCCCACCCACGAGCCGCGGGAGGTCCCCCCGCCTCCGGCGGCTCGTTCCCCCCGCAGTCGCGTGGCTGCCGCCCTTGTCGCCGTCGCCCTACTGTCCGGCGTGACCGGGGCGGCGGTGACCCGGGCCTTCGACGACGACGGCGGCGCCCTTGCGGCGGCCGTCGGGCCGACGACAGCGTCTCGCCCGCTGCAACTGGGTGGCACCGCCCTCGACGTGGCCGGGGTGGTGGCCAAGGCAGGCCCCGCGGTGGTCAGCGTGTCGACCTCGTCGATGGGCGGTCGTCGCACCGGTGCGGGCACCGGCGTCGTGCTCACCGCCGAGGGCGAGATCCTCACCAACGCCCACGTGGTCGGTACCGCGAGCACGGTGCGGGTCACCCTCGCCGGCGAGTCCCAAGCCCGCGACGCCGAAGTGGTGGGCCTCGACGCCGCCGCCGACCTGGCCCTCCTGCGTATCCCAGGCGCAGGAGGGCTGCCGGTGGCGGAGCTCGGCCGTTCGGCCGACGTGCGAGTGGGCGACGACGTGGTCGCCATCGGCAACGCCCTCGCCCTGCGCGGCGGCCCCACCGTCACCCGGGGCATCGTCTCCGCCCTCGACCGTACGCTCGAGACCGAAAACGGCAGCATGACCGGCCTCATCCAGACCGACGCCTCGATCAGCTCGGGCAACTCGGGCGGGCCGCTGGTCAACGCCCTCGGACAGGTCATCGGCATTAACACCGCAGTGGCCAGCGGCGGCGGCGGCACGGCCGCCGAGAACATCGGCTTCGCCATCGCCGTCGACCAGGCCATGCCCGTGGTCGAACGGCTGCGGGGCAACCAGCCCGCCGCCGAACGCGGCTACATGGGCATCAGCAGCGGCGACCCCACCGACGGCAGCCGGGGCGCCGTGGTGGTCAGCGTCGAGCCCGGTTCGCCCGCCGCCCAAGCCGGGCTCCAGCAGGGCGACCTCATCGTCAAGGTCGGCGACAAGGCCGTCGACGGCGCCGCTGCCTTGGGCTCTGCCGTCCGCTCCCATCGCCCAGGCGAACAGGTTCCCGTCGTCGTCGTGCGCGACGGCGCCGAACGCACGGTCACCGTCACCCTCACCACCGCACCCCGCTGAACAAAACCGCACCCGCTGAACAAAGGAGAAAGCAATGCAGACCCCCCGTAACTGGAAGGCAGGCCTGGTGGCCACCGGAGCCGCTGTCGGGCTTACCCTGGCCGGGCTCGGCGTGGCGGGCGCCCAGACCGAACAGGCGCCGGCCGACGACCCGCCCGCCGCCGCTATGAAGCAAGGCCGAGGTGGGCACAAGGGGATGGGCATGGGGGCACTGCACGGCGAGTTCACCACCAAGGCACCGGCGGGCGGCTACCAGACGCTTGCCACCCAGGTCGGTGAAGCCACCGAGGTGAGTGCCACCTCGATCATCGTCAAGAGCGAGGACGGCTTCAGCCGCACGTATGCCGTCGACGACGGCACCATGGTGAACGCAGGCAACAACGGCATCGCCGACGTGAAGGTGGGGGACCGAGTACACGTAAAGGCCATCGTGGCCGACGGCAAGGCCCGCGCCGTCGACGTCCACGACGGCACGCAGGCCAAGGAGTTGCGAGGGCGCTGGGCGCCGCCGCGTGAAAAGAGAGGAACCAACTGACGTGAAGACGGAGAGCCGCCCGCCGGGCGAGGTCCTGGAGCAGGCGCTGTTCGAGGTCAAGCGCATCGTCGTGGGCCAGGACCGCATGATCGAGCGGCTCTTCGTCTGCCTGCTGGCCCGGGGGCACTGCTTGTTGGAGGGTGCGCCCGGGCTGGCCAAGACCTTGGCCGCCGAGACCATGGCCCGGGTGGTGGGCGGGTCGTTCGCCCGCCTCCAGTTCACCCCCGACCTGGTGCCCGCCGACCTTGTGGGCACCCGCATCTACCGGCCGTCGCAGGAAGCGTTCGACGTCGAGCTCGGCCCGGTGTTCGCCAACGTGGTGCTGGCCGACGAGATCAACCGGGCGCCCGCCAAGGTGCAGTCGGCCCTGTTGGAGGTGATGGCCGAACGGCATGTGTCGATCGGCGGCATCACCCACAACGTGCCCGATCCCTTCCTCGTGCTCGCCACCCAAAACCCCATCGAGAGCGAGGGCGTCTACCCGCTGCCTGAGGCCCAACGCGACCGCTTCCTCATGAAGGTGCTCGTGGAGTACCCCAACGCCCGCGAGGAGACCGAGATCGTGCGGCGCATGAGCGTCGACCCGCCCACACCGGTCGCCGTGCTCGACGCCGACCAGCTGCGCGAGCTGCAGGCCGTCGCCTCGCAGGTGTTCGTGCACGACGCCGTGCTCGACTACGCCGTGCGCCTGGTGCTCGCCACGCGGGAGCCCGCCAAGCACAAGCTCGACGACATCGCCCCACTGATTGCCCACGGCGCCAGCCCCCGCGCCACCCTCGGGCTCGTTGCCGCGGGCCGAGCTTTGGCACTGCTGCGCCGCCGCGACTACCTGTTGCCCCAGGACGTCTACGACGTCAGCCGCGACATCCTGCGCCACCGGGTGCTGCTGTCGTACGAGGCGCTGGCCGACGGCGTCGACGCCGAACACGTGGTGGAACGAGTGGTGCGCACCGTGATCGCCCCCCGCATCTCGCCCGGGCAGGACGGCAGGCCGCAGGTAGAGGAGGCCGAGGCGTCGTGATCGCCTCGGCCGAGTCGCGCCTGCGCCACTTGGAGCTGTTGGTGACGCGCAAGCTCGACGGGCTCCTGCAGGGTGACTACCAAGGGCTGGTGCCCGGCGGCGGCAGCGAGCCCGGTGACGGCCGCCTCTACGAACCGGGCGACGACGTGCGCCGCATGGACTGGAACCTCACGGCCCGGGCGGGCTCGCCGCACGTGCGCAATCCCATCGCCGACCGCGAGTTGGAGACGTGGTTGGTGATGGACTGCTCGGCCAGCCTCGACTTCGGCACCGCTTCATGCGAGAAACGCGACGTGGCTTTGGCCGCCGCGGCCGCCTTCGGCTTCCTCACCGCTCGTGCAGGCAACCGGTTAGGTGCTGTGCTCTTCGGCCCCGCGGGCTTCTCCATCGTGCCGCCCCGTGGTGGCCGGGCCGCGGTGATCGCCACGTTGCACCGGCTGGAGCGACGCGAACGGGCCGCCGAAGGGGAAGCCTCGTTGGCCGACGCGCTGCGTCGGTTGCGCCTCACCGCCCGCCGACGCGGGCTGGTCGTCGTGGTCACCGACCTGCTCGACAGCAGCCCGTGGGAGCGCGAGCTGCGGGCGCTGTCGGCCCGCCACGCCGTGGTGGTGGCCGAGGTGCGCGACCCCCGCGAGGCTGAGTTGCCCGAGGTCGGCGTGCTCATGCTCGTCGACCCGGAGACCGGGCGACGGGTGGAGGTGCAGACGGCCAACCGCCGCACCCGCGAACGCTTCGCCGCCGCCGCGGCCGACCAGTTGGCCCAGCGCGGCCGGGCCGTGCGGGCGGCGGGCGCGTCGCACCTCGTGCTCGCCACCGACCGCGACTGGCTGCTCGACGTGGTGCGCTTCGTCGCCGACCGAAGGCGCCGCCGCCGATGACCGCCTCCCCTCGTTCTGGGCCGTGGGT
>DATLNE010000040.1 GCA_035536915.1 Acidimicrobiales bacterium | reverse complement strand
GCCGCGGCCACCACGGCATCGACAAGGTGACGATCACCGCCCGGGGCCGCCACGTCGGCCACCTGGAGATGCTCCAGCGCGACGACCGGGTGGTCATCGGGCGGGCCGCCCTGTTGAGCGAGCTCACGGTCGGCATGGCAGGCATCGCCGCCGAAGAGCTGGTCTTCGGCGAGCCGTCGACGGCGTCGGAAGGCGACCTCGAACGGGCCACCGAACTGGCCCGACGGGTGGTGGGTCGCTACGGCATGACCGACACAGTGGGGCGCATCCAAGTGCTCGAGCGGGAGGAAGAGGTGTTCCTCGGCCGCGACTACCTGGCCACCCAGCACATCTCGCCCAGCACCCTCGAGCAGATCGACGCCGAGGTGCGGTCGCTGCTCGACGCCGCCGAGGCCGAGGCCACCCAGTTGCTGCGGGGCGAGCGCCGCCGCCTCGACGCCATGGCCGAGGCGTTGCGGGAACACGAGGTGCTCGAAGGCGACGAGTTGGCGGCGTTCCTGGCGCCTGCACCCAAGAAGGCGGCCCGCCGGCCGACGAAGGCCGCGGCGCGCTGACCCCGACGATTTCGCAGTAGTCGCGCGACGCGACGCGACTACTGCGAAATCAACGGTTCGACCACCTCCCAACCGCGCTGTACGGTGATGACAATACGTAGCACCGAGCCCTGGGGGGTGCGTGGTGGCAAGGATGCCGTCGGCCGTCGTGGTGGAGCAGGACTGGCCTGACGACCCTGAGGTCGCTGCTCTGCTCGACGATGTGGTGGCCGAGCTGCGGGCCGACCCCGATGCCATGGTGCAGGCGGTGCTGGCGGGCATGCGCCGCGAGGTGCCAACTTACGCGGCGCTCAGCGAGGACGACAGCCGGGTGGTGGCCCAAGGCGTGGTGCACACCGTCACCACCTTCATCGGGCTGTTGGCCGAACGCCGGCGCCTGACGCCGGAGGAGGTCGAAGGCATCGTCGCCATCGGCACGGTGCGCGCCGCCCAGGGCGTTCCGCCCGAGGACATGCTGGCGGCCGTGCGGGTGGCCCTGCGGTGGGGCTGGGCGCACATGCTCGACCGGGCTGCGGCCCGGCCGGTGACCGACGCCATGCCCTCGGCCATCGGGCGACTGGGCGCCGAGGCCTTCGAGTACATGCAGCAAGCGGCGGCCGCCATGGCCAAGGGCGCCAACGAGCACGCCCGCAAGGGGCTCATGGCCCAAGCGCGGGCCCAACGCGAGTTGGTGGAGGAAGTGTTGTCGGGCGCCTTCGGCTCCGAACACGATGCCTTGCGCCTGGCCGCCGCCCTCGACGTCGACCTGGTCCAGCCGTTCGTGGTGCTGCAACTGGGCCTGGCCGGGCCTGCGGCGCCGGCCATCGACCCGCTGCGCCGAATCAAGGAGCGGGTGGCCGAGGCGGTGCCCGCAGCCTTCGACGGTTCCTTGCGGGCCGATCCGGTGCTCCATGCGGTGTTCGTGGTGCCCGCCGAACAAGCCGAGGCGGCGCTGACGTGCGCGGTGGCCACGGCCGAAGACGACGGCGTGCTGGTGCTCCCGTCGCCGCCCGTGGAAGGCCCGGCCGCTCTGCATGCGGCCTACCGGCGGGGCTGCGAAGTGCTCGCCGTCGCCCGCCGGGCCGCCTGCCCGCCCGGGGTGGTCGACGCCCGGCAGCTCACGGCGCACCGCCTGCTGTCGACCGCCGACCCCGCCAGCGCCCGCGCCTTCGTCGACGACGTGCTCGGCCCCGTGCTCGCCCTGCCCCCCGGCCGGCGGCGGCGCCTGTTGCAGGCCTTGGAAGCGACACTGTGGGCGGAGGGCACCATGCAGAGCGCAGGCGACCGCCTCGGCCTGCACAGCAAGACGATCAGCGTGCGCCTCCGCGACGTCGAGCGTTACACCGGCCTGCGGGCCGACCGGGCCGACGAACTCCTGCTGTTGGAGGTGGCCTTCGTGCTCTTCCGGCTCTTCGACCAGTCGTGAGGGCGACTACCCCACCGGCAGCGGCAGGGGTTGCACCAGTGCGGCGGCCGTCGGAGGGTCGAGTTGGCGCGTCGGGGGCAGCCCTTGACGGCGCTGGAAGCTCTCCAAGGCGGCCTTGGTCGACTCGCCCATGGTGCCGTCCACCGGGGTGGGATGGCCCACGCCGGCCAGCGAACGCTGCAAGAAGCCCACGGCTTGCGGGTCTCCCTTGGCCACCTTGTCGGGGTCGACGTTGAACTGCGAGGCCTCGCCGATGGCGGCCCAGTGCTCCGACGACGCCGTCTCCCACACCCAGAACGACACGCCCAGGGCACCGTCGTCGAAGGCGGCTTGGGTGAAGTTGGCCAGCGCCTGCTTCGACGGCGAGCCGCCCGCCCAGCCGTCGATGGCCGAGTCGTAGGCCTGGCCCACCGGCAGGACCGGCTTGCCGAAGCGGCGCAGGTCGGCGATGGCGCCCCGCACGTCTTGCACGGGGTCGCGCTTGCCCCAATAAACCATGGGGGCGATGGCATCGAACGACGCTGTGGCCTCGGCGAAGGGGAACCACCGCTTGGGGCTGGGCCGGGGCACGGTGGCGATGAGGGGGTACCCGGGGCCTGCTTGGGCCCGCAGGGCGGCGCCGTATTCCAAGGCGCCGCCCGCCGTGAGGTTGGTGCCCTCCGACTGCGTCTCGATGTCGGCCGAGAAGGCGTCCATGCGGTGGCCGGTCGCCGTCGTGTACCAAATGGCGGCGCGGCCCCGTTGCACGTCGGCGTTGATGTCGCGCAGGTTGGGGAAGTCCCAGCCCACGACCTTGATCCCGGCGGCGTGGGCGACCGGCAGCAGCCGCTCGAGCACGTCCTGGGCGTAGAAGCCCTTCCACGACGAGCCCACCCGCACGTAGAGGTGGGTCAGGCCCAGCTGCTGGGCACGAGCGACCAAGGCTTGGGGGTCACCGCCGGCGCTGCGTTCGAACCGGTTGAGCCACATGCCCTTGCCCAGCGGGATGGGCCCGGCGGCGGGCGGGGTGGCCGCAGTGAAACCGCGCACGACACCGGCGGCGGCAGCGGAGCCCGTGTCGGCCGAGGCGGCCTGGCCGACATGCACGGGAAGCGGGGAAGCCGTCATCGACGCGCCTGCGCCCACCGTGGTCGCCACGAGGAGGGCAGCCGCCGTCCAGCGACGCCGCTCGGCGTCGAGCCGTCCCAGCCATGCCGTCAGTCGAGCCGACAGCCGTCGTTGCGACGACGACGACGGCAGCACGAATATCGACCCGTCCGCCCCAGGTTCCACACTCCATCTATCGGCAGTGTCGAACTGAAGATGAACAGAGACGCGAGGGTACGATGGCTCGCCCACATGCGGGGCGGCAGTCGCCGCCTGCCCGTCGAGAGCGAGACGCATGCCCCCTGAAGCCACGGTCCGCTACATGAACGCATTGGTGGAGCGCGCCCTCGGTGACGCCCGAGCGAACGACTTCGGCGACCCGCTGGCCTATCTGAAGCCCATCATCGACCACCTCGACACCGCCAACCGCCACATGGACGCCGGCGTGCGTCTCCCGGAAGGCACTCGCCTCGGACGATTCAAGAAGCTTTTCCTGCGCTTGGCTCGGCTGCATACGACCGAGCAGGCTGCGTTCAACCGGGCGACGGTCGCCGCGCTGCACGTCCTCAACCACAACATCGCCGCTGCTCATGGTGACGCGCACGTGCGGCTGACACGGGCACGCGAAGCGCTCGAAGCGACCGATGCCCTCATCCGCGCCCTGGCCGCTCAGTGCGACCGCCTCCACGAGCGGATCGTGCACCTCGAGATCAAGGCCTCCGAGCTCGGCCGAGAGGCAGACGCCGCCCGCACGGATGCCGCCATCCAGCGCACGCGGCTCGAAGTCATCATGCAGGAGGCCCGGCGTCGGATCGGCGAAGCGTTCGACGACGCCCAGTTGGCGAAGGTCGCAGGCGATGTCGACGACTGGCTGGCACCGCTCTACTCGCAGCTGGAAGACGTTTTTCGTGGCTCTCGCGAAGACATCAAGGGGCGCCAGCGGGTTTACCTTCCCGACATGTCCGACCTGCCCGGCCGGGCGCCCGTTGTCGACATCGGGTGCGGCCGAGGCGAGTGGCTTGAGCTCCTGGCTGAGAACGGCATCCCGGCGTACGGCGTCGACACCAACAAGACGTTCGTCGACCGCAACGTCGAGCGAGGCCTCGACGTCCGCTACGGCGACGCCATCGACCACCTGCTCACCGTGGAACCTGGCTCGATCGGGGCCGTCACCGCGTTTCACGTCGTCGAGCACCTGCCCTTCGAGGACCTGGTCCGCTTGGTCGACGCTGCCCTCGTCGCCATCCGGCCGGGTGGGATCCTTCTCTTCGAGACGCCCAACCCGACCAATCTCCTCGTCGGGGCATCCAGCTTCTACATCGACCCGACGCATCGCAGCCCCGTACACCCCCTGTACCTCGAGTTCCTCATCGGGGCACGCGGGTTCACAGAGGTGGAGGTCCGCTACCTCCACCCCGCCACCGACCCTGGCTTCCCGCTGCCGAGCGACCCCGAGGGACACGCCCTTTTGCAGCGGCTGAACGACGCCTTCTTCGGGCCGCAGGACTACGCGGCCATCGGTCGCAAGGTCGACCGGCACAGCTGACACGACGTGCGCATCGGAATCGTCAAGCCTGACTTCGGCATCGTGGGCGGGTTCGAACTCGTCCTTCAACGGATCAGCCGCGAATTGGCGGCCATGGGTCATTCCGTCGAATGGCTGACCGTCGACGTGCGGCACGTGCGGGAGCGGGCGTTTGGGATCGACATCCCCGATTACGTGTGGCACAGCCAGGCGGAGTCGTTCCGCTACCTCGCCTTGGTCGACGCCTTCTCGGTCATGCGGCTCGATGCGGTGGACTTGGTGCTCTCGACCCAACCTCCGTCGTACGCCGTGCACCATCCGCGCCACTTGGCGCTGTTCTCGCACCATCAGCGGATGTACTACGACCTGTCGAACGTGTGGATCGAAGCGGGCTTCGCCCCTGATGTCGCGCTCCACCACGAGGCCAAGCAACTCATCCGTTCCCTCGACTACGAACTGCTCCGTCGACCAGGCCACATCCTCGCAGCGTCAGAGGTCGTCAAGGAGCGGCTCGACCGTTTCAACGGGTTGCGGGAGACGGTGGGCGTGTACCACGCAGGCGTCGGCGTCGGCGCGTGCGAAGTGCCGGTGACGGGCCAGGGCAAGCACGCCATCTGCGTGAGCAGGCAAGAGTTCCCTAAGCGCACGGAACTCTTCGTGCACGCCATGAAGTTGCTCCCCGACCTCAAGGGTGTCGCCGTCGGCGGCGGCACGCGGCTTCAGTACGTGCAGTCACTCGACGCCAAGCTGTCCGCCATGGGCTCCGACATCGCACATGTCGACTCGTTGCCGATGTGGCTGTGCCGGCACGACGACCGGGCGACCGGCGATCCGCCTGTCGGCTCGAACGTCGAGTACCTCGGGCACGTCGACGACAGCGAGCTCAGCCGCCTGTACGCCGAGGCGTTCTGCGTCGTCGCCCCCGCCTACGACGAGGACTACGGGCTCACCGCCATCGAGGCCATGCAGCACGGAAAGCCGCTCGTTGTCTGCCGCGACGGCGGTGGCCTCACACTGTTCGTGGAGGACGGCGTCAACGGGCTCGTGGTGGAACCCACCGGACCGGCAATCGCGGCGGCCGTGCAACGGCTTCGGGAAGAACCGGGGCTCGCCGAGGCCTTGGGCGAAGGCGCACGCGCCACCGCCGCCACCTACACATGGCATCGCGCCATGCGCGAGATCAACGAGGGCATCGAGCGGGTCTGCTCGAACTAGTGCCGGCCGGAAACCTGGTCGGAGGACGAGGCACGGACCGCGCGGCGGGCGAGCACCCGGTAGAGCAAGCGCCGCGAGTGCGCCAGCGCAACCGCGCGCGCCGCGCCCGTCAACACATCGCGGCGGCGGACCACGTCAGGCGACGCCTGGTGCAGGGCCCGGAACAGTTCTTGCGCTTGTCGCGCCTGGGAACGTGCCTCCTTGGCGCTTTCCGAGGTGCCCGACACGCGAAAGGTGGCGACCGTCTCGGCAAGGGCATACAAATCGCCGTGGGAGAGCACTTCGCACCACAGCTCGACGTCGACCATGTACGGGCGCGACGACGTAAACGGGCGGCACTGCGCCAACGCCTCTTGCCGGACCAGCACGGCGGCAGGCTCGCCGAACACGTTCGTCCCGGCGCGCACCGTGTGGCGGACGGCGTCATGGCCGCGGACCACGCCGCGTAGGCCGGCCAAGCCGCGATCGCGCAAGAGAACCTGGTCGTCCTCGTCGACGATGTCGCGTTTGCCGGCGACCATCACGACGCCCGCGTGGGCGGGGTCGTCCAGCACGGCTACCTGTCGGGCCAGGCAGTGGGGCGCGAGCACATCGTCGGCGGGCAGGAGCTTCACGTAGGCGCCGCGCGCCTCGGCCCGCACCTGGTTCCAGTTGGCGATGGCGCCGATGTTCTCCCGATTGCGCATCACCCGGAGACGCCGATCGTCGTAGCGCTCCAGCAGCGCGGACGTGCCGTCGGTAGAACAGTTGTCGGAAACGACGACCTCGAAGTCCTCGAACGTCTGAGCGAAGACAGAGTCGAGCGTCTGCCGGAGAAAGCGCTCCCCGTTGAACACGGGGATGCACACCGAGACGAGGGGCGTCACGACTCGTCGTCGAAGTTGACGCGCTCGGCGACGATGTACAGCGGCCTGCGTTTGCTCTCGCGATAGATGCGGCCTACGTACTCGCCCAAGAGGCCGATCGACAGCAGTTGCACCCCGCCCAGGAAGAGCACCACCACCATCAACGAGGCAAAGCCAGGAAAGGAACCCTGCGGCGAGAGCACCCGGCTGGCGATGATCCACAGCGCCAGGAGCAGGGTGCAGGTGGTGACGAACAGCCCGACCTGGGTGGCGAAGCGCAGCGGCTTCTCCGAGAAGCTGGTCACGGCGTCGGCGGCGAACCGGAGCATCTTGCGGACGGTGAACTTGCTCTCGCCTGCGTAGCGCGGGTCGCGCTCGTAGTAGACGCCTGTCTGCGCAAAGCCGATCCACGCCACCAAGCCGCGGATGTACCGGTTCTCCTCCCGGATCTCGCAGAGCGCCTGGATCACCTGCTTGTCGAGGAGGCGGAAGTCGCCGCTGTCGAGCGGCAGGTTGGTGTCGGAGATGCGGTTGAGCAGGCGGTAGAAGTACTTGGCGGTGAGCACCTTGAACCCGGTCTCGCCGCTGCGGCGGGTGCGCACGCCGTAGACGACCTTGAAGCCGTCCCGCCACTTCTCCACCATGTCGGCGATGACCTCAGGCGGGTCTTGCAGATCGGCGTCGATCACCACTACGGCGTCGCCCCGGGCGTGGTCCATGCCCGAGGTGATGGCCACTTGGTGCCCGAAGTTGCGGGAGAGGTCGACGATGCGCACGCGGCTGTCGTCGTCGGCCAGCTTTCGCAGCACCGACAGGGTGTCGTCGGTACTGCCGTCGTTGACGAAGACGAGCTCGTGGTCGACAGGGGGGTCGATGGCCTCGACGGCCCGGGTCGTCCGTTCGTAGAACGAGGCGATCCCCTCTTCCTCGCAATAAACAGGGGCAACAACCGACAGCAGCGGCTTCGGTTCCACGATCAACGCGTCTCCTGAGGCCCGAGCGCACCGTGAGGCGCGGATGCGCGCCCACCCTCCGAGCGCCACCACGCTATGACATCGAGGAGCGTCTGCTCGAACTCGAACGACGGCTGCCAGCCGATTCCTCGCAGGCGGTCGTTGCGACCGACGAGGTACATGTTCTCGCCCGCACCGGTCTCCCGAGCGCCGAACCGCAGCGACGAGGCGTCGCCCGCGTGACGAGCAAGCCCCTCCAGTGCCGAACGCAGCGTGCGCGGCGTCCCGGTCGACACGTTGACGGCGCCCTCGACGTCGGCCAGGGCCAGGTCCACCAAGGCGGTGGCCACGTCGCGAACGTCGATGTAGTCACGGACCTGCGTGCCCGCCGTGAGGTCGACGGGCTCACCGGCAAGGAGAGCCCGGGCCACCGTCGGCAGGATGCGGCCGGCCGGTTCGCCAGGGCCGATCACGTTGAAAATGCGGGCCCACGCCACGCGGGTGTGCACCGGGCGGTGCCGGGTGCGCAGGAGCTCGTGGCACAAGGCCTTGGCCGACCCGTAGACGGTCGTCGGTCGAACCACTGCGTCCTCGTCGACGGGCTCGGGCGACGACGCGTACTCCGCGGAACTGCCGGCCACGACCAGCTTCTCGCACCCGGCGTCATCGAGAAGGCCCGCCAGCGCCAACGTGTCGGCCAGAGAAAGGGCGTTGGGCTCGACGGCCACGAGGTAGTCAGCCGGATTGGCGTACCAACCGAGGTGGATGCACCCCGACACCGGGGCGGCGTCTCCCACGAGGCGCTGGAGTTCCGCAGGCGAACTCCAGCGATGTGCCGCCAGGCGGTGCTCGATCCCTCGGCGTCCGAGCTCGGCCACAACGTGGCGGCCCACGAACCCCGCGGCGCCGGTGACGAGGACGGCGTCAGCCATCGAAGTCGGGGTACGTGGCGTCGCGTTCGGAGATCACCGCGGGCGCCGCCGGCCACTCGATTCCGAAGCGGGGATCGTCCCATCGCACACCCGCCGCCGCGCTGGGCTCGAAACGAGGGCTTATCTGGTAGAGCACCTCGACGTCGTCGGCGAGGGTGAGGAAGCCGTGCGCGCAACCGGGCGGGACGAACAACGCCACGCGGTTGTCCATGGTGAGCTCGACGGCAACGCTCCGGCAATACGTCGGCGACTCGGGTCGAAGGTCGACGGCGACGTCGAAGACAGCGCCACGCGTGCAGCGGACGAGCTTCGACTCACCGTGCGGTTCCCGTTGGAAGTGGAGGCCACGAAGGGTGTGGCGGCGATGGTTGAACGACACGCTGCACTGCGCGACGGCAGGGTCGACGCCGTTTGCGGCGAACTCGTCTGCGCACCACGTGCGGGCGAACAGTCCGCGCTCGTCGGCCATCGCCTGCGGTTCCACCACGACGACTCCCCCGATGGCCGTCTCTCGGAAGATCACGAGAAGACGCGCACCTCGGGAACGGGGGTGGCGAATCGGCCGCCCCACGTCGTGATCTGCTTCATCTGCCCGACGATCTCCTCCCGGAGGTTCCACGGGAGGATGAGCAGGTAGTCGGGCTTGGTTTCCGCCACCCTCGACGGGTCCTCGATGGGGAGACGGCTGCCAGGGAGAAAGCGCCCCTGCTTGTGCGGGCTGCGGTCGACGACGTAGTCGATCACCCCTGCGTCGGCGGTGACCCCGCAGAAGTTGAGCAGCGTGTTGCCCTTGGCCGCAGCGCCGTACGCAACGACTCGCTTCCCTTCTGCTCGTGCACCTTCGAGGAACTGCAGCACCGACCGGCGGCAGTGCTCCACCCGAGGGGCGAAACCGTCGTAACCGTCGATGCAGTCGAGGCCTGCGTCGTGCTCGGCCTTACGCACACCTTCGAGGCCGGAGCCGTCGTGGCGCGAATGTGCGGCATGGCAGCCCGACAAGCGCAGGCTTCCTCCATGGGTCGGCAACTGCTCCACGTCGAAGATGCGCAACCCATGGCGCTCAAAGGCGCGCTCCGCTGCATAGAGCGAGAAATACGAGAAGTGCTCGTGGTAGATGGTGTCGAACTGCACGTCTTCGATCAGCCGCAGGAGGTGCGGCACTTCGATGGAGACCACGCCGTCGGGCCCCAGGAGGGTGGCAATCCCGGAAACGAAGTCGTTGAGGTCGGGAACGTGCGCCAGCACGTTGTTGCCGACGACGAGGTCGGCCTGTTGGCCACGGGCGACGAGGTCGGCGGCTGTCTCCGCACCGAAGAACCGGACCTCGGTCGGGATCCCCGCTTCGACGGCGACGGCGGCAAGGTTGGCGGCGGGCTCCACCCCGAGGATGGGGATGCCCTCGTCACGGAAATGCTGCAGGAGGTAGCCGTCGTTGCTCGCCACCTCGACGACCAGGCTCGACGGGCCCAGCCCGAATCGTTCGATGGCATGGTGAGCGAAGCGGCGGGCGTGTTCCACCCAACTGGCGGAATACGACGAGGCGTACGCGTAGTCGCTGAATATCTCCTCGGGCGGGACGACGTCCTCGACTTGGACGAGCAGGCACGACTCGCACACCCTGGCGTGGAGGGGGTACCGGGGCTCCGGGCCATCGAGCTGTGATGCCTCGAGGTAGGAGTTCGCCAACGGGGTCGTCCCCAGGTCGACGAAGGTGCGCTGCAACTCGGCACCACAGGATCGACAGGCGAGCATGTTCATCCCACTCCGTTTCCGATGAGCTCTTCGAACGTGGCGATCTGTGCAAGGGAGAACGCCCGCATGTCGGCCCCTTCGCGCTGGGCCCGCCACCAGTCGACCGTCCACGCCAGGGTGTCGTCGAGATCGAGGCGAGGCCGCCACCCTAAACGCTCACGTGCCAGCGAGGAGTCCAAGCGCAGCAGCGTCGCTTCCGGTGGCTGCTCTCCGCCTTCGTGCTCCCATTTGCCCGTCCCCGTCAGCTCGAAGACTTTCTGCACGACATCGGACACCGAGCGGCACGACTCCTCGTCGGGACCGAAGTTCACTGCGTCGGGCACGGCTTGGTCACCTTCGACCAAGCGCTGCGCCAACAAGAGGTACCCGGCCAAGGGCTCCAGCACGTGCTGCCACGGCCGCACGGCATCAGGGTTGCGCAGCCGCAGCACGTCGGCGGCGGCCAAGGCGCGCAAGGCGTCGGGAACAAGGCGGTCCTCGGCGACATCGCCGCCACCGACGACGTTGCCGGCGCGTGCGGTGGCGACTGGGACGCCCTTGGGCCCGAGGAACGACGCCCGCCACGAGGCCACGAGCAATTCCGTGCACGCCTTTGAGTTGCTGTACGGGTCGCCATGGCCGAGCGGGTCGGATTCCGTGAACGGTCGCCCGGCACCGTCGTTGGCATACACCTTGTCGCTCGTGACGACCACCACTGCCTTCACAGCCGGTGCCGCCTCGACGCCTCGCAGCACGTGGGCAGTGCCCATGACGTTCGTGTCGTAGGTTCCCACCGGATCGGCATAGCCCCGCCGGACGAGGGCTTGTGCCCCAAGGTGGAGCACCACATCGGGGTCGGTGTCGGCCACGGCGGCGATGACGGCGTCGGCGTCCCGAAGGTCGATGATGCGCGAGTCGAGGCCGTCCCATGAGCCGAGCAGGCCGAAGATGCCATCAGGCGTTTCGGGCGGCAGGGCGAGCCCCGTTACGGATGCGCCGAGGTGCTCCAGCCAAAGTGCCAGCCACGCGCCCTTGAACCCGGTATGCCCGGTGACCAGGACCCGCCGGCTGCGCCAAAAGGAGGCGTCCGCGCCGAAAGAGCGAGTCGAATCCACGGGGGGCATTTCTGGATTCTCGCGGATGGGCGGCCTCACCTTCCACCTCTGGAGCGGGATGCACGACCCACTACACTCGCCGCCATCGACCACCTTGAGATGATGGACCACGACGAGTTGAGCCCCCGTGAGGCGGCCATCGCGCGTGTCGTGCTCGGGCCGTTCCACGAGTGGAACCCCGACATCGCGCTCCGCTACCTCCCGATCATCAGGCTCATCAAGAAGCATGGCCTGCACGACAAGGTCACCGACATCGGCTCCGGCAGCATCGGGATCGGCCCCTACCTCCGCAGGGCGGTGACGGGCGTCGACACCAACCTCACCAGCCGGTCCGTCCACCCGCTGCTGCAACCGGTCGAGGCGTCGGTTCTCGACACCCCCTTCGACGACCGCTCCCGGCCGTGCGTGATCTCGGTCGACATGCTCGAGCACGTCCCAGTGGCGCTGCGCCAAGCCGCGGTCGACGAGCTCGTGCGCATCGCGGGCCGCCTCCTCATCGTCGCCGTGCCGTCCGGCCCGGAGGCCGAGCAGCACGACAAGGAGATGGCCGAGCTGTTCCGCACCACCCGCGGCGTCGAGTTCCGTTTCTTCCGTGAGCACGTCGAGAACGGCCTGCCCACGCCTGCCGAACTGGCCGACTACGTCGAGCGCGCGCTGGCCAAGCACGGCCGCAAGGCGAACGTGCGCCTGCTGCCCAACGCCAACCTGCGGCTGCGCGAGTTCATCGTGCGTCGGTGGATCAGGCGAGCGGCGGTCGACAAGGTGGCGTGGGTGCTCCTCACCTGGTTGTCGCCGGTGCTGTCGTACGTCCACCGCGAGCCGGCGTATCGCCGGCTCGCGGTGGTCGAGTTTCGCGACGCCTGAACCAGGCGCCGCCGTCTACGGCGAGTAGATCGGCGGCAACGGGCACGAGCACGGGTACAGCGCCCGCACGCCGAGCACGTCACCGAGCGCCAGGGTCGTCCAGAACCGGTCCCCGGGCATGCCCGACGGCCTCATCGTCAGGTGTTGGTCGAGCCCTTGGTCGTCACGCATGTCCGCCAGGCCCAGCCAGTGCCCGCCCTCGTGGGTGACGATGCTTTGGAGCTCATCCCGATAGCCCTCCCCAGTGGAGCCCGGCGAGGTTGTGCGCGTACAGGAGTTGTCGCGCTGCTCGCACGGATGCCATGTCCATTCGCCGGTGCTCAGGAACATGTCGGCCTCGGTGGTCACCCCGTCGCGGACCTGGGCAAAGGCATTTCCCGGACCTGCGTTGACGAAGGCGATGTCGCTGTAGCCGTCACCCAGTGCCGGCGCCCGAATCGTTGATCCTGCGTAGACGAAGTCGACTGTGGGAGCCGCCCGTTCCCACGTGGCAAACGCCGCCTCGATCGCTCGCTTAACCACGTCGGCCGACAGGCCGGAGCCGTTGTGGTTCACGTAATATCGGATGGTCACACGCCCGTCGGGGCCCGTCGGCCACCGCCCCGGCTCGCCGTTGTAGAGCACGAACTGGTACCGGCGGCACGTCTTCGGGTCAGGGCATCCGCCCGCAGTCGCCGTAGGGGGCGACGACGTGGACGTGGAGCCCGCCACCGGCTCGGAGCGCGACCGTGCAGCATCTTTCGTTCGGGGCGACGCGGCAGTGCTCGGCAGCGCACCCGCAGGCCTGTGGAGGTCGTGCAGGCTGTCGGCTGCCGCAATGGGGTCGTCGGAGTGGGCCTGGGTGAATGGTGGAAGGGAGGTGGGGACCGGCGTCGCGGCCGTCTTGCCGTGGGTGACAAGGCGATCACCCGAACCCGACGAACAGGTCGTCGCGATCAGGGCGACCATGACGGCCAGCGCCCCGCCGAGCACCGCCCACCTGCGTCGAGGCAGGGCCGTCATGGACATGTGATGCCGATTCGAACGCACTGCCGTCCGGTGTCTCGTGTGACGGAGACGCTCAGGACTCTCCCGTCGACCGTCGGGTTCACTGCGTCGTGGCCGACGGTAGCTGTGGCTCCTACGAGTGGAACTGTGCAACTCCCGTTGACGCCGACGCAGCCGTACGTCCCTGTGCTTGTCGTGGGCGCCAGGTCGCCGTTCGACGCACGGACGTCGAACGGGCTCACCGAGGTTGTGCACGTGCCCGCGCCGTCGACGAACAAACACGTGCCGTTTCCTGTGGTGGCGGACGCGTCGGTCGTCGCACCCCACGGATCGACGGTCACCAACGGCTCGACGAACGCACCGGTCGTGCGCACCGCTGTGTTGGTGACAAGGACTCGAGCCGCGACGGTACGACCCACGGTGTTGGGATTGCCGTCGTCGCCTGTGGTGACTTCTCCGGACGCCGAGCAGTTCACTGTGAGAGCGGTCCCCGGGTCACCGACGCACTGCGCACCTGTGGCGCCATTCTGGTCCTGGCGGGCGTGCACGTAACCGCCGGTCGCCCGCGACGGCGTGCCGTTGGCGGTGTCGCTGTAACAGACGGTGACGCCTGTGGCCCCCGGGGTGGTCGGTCCCGTCTCGAACCCGACGCTGGAGCCGGGCACTGTCGCCTGTGTGGCATTGGCCCCGTCACGACATTGGCGGCTCGGCGTGCCGGATGCATCGCTTCCGGCCGAGGCAACGCCGACACCCACGGCTAAAAGCCCCCCAGCCGCGACAGCCAGAAAAAGAACCCTCTTCATTTTCCCCCCTGCTCGTTTGGCTTCTCATTTGGGCAAATGGAGCGCGAGAACAATCGGGGGTGCAGCAAACTTTCGGCTCCCCCGACCGACAGAGTGCGACGAAGCAAGCATGGTATAGGCCCGAACGACTCCGCGCTTCGATGTCTCTAGACCCCAGGTGACGGACACAGAACGCCGACGGCGATCGCAAAGCTCCCATGGTGATGACGAAAAGTAGCATCCGTGGCCACAAGGCGCCAGTGCTTCGCTGTTCGAGTCCTCCCAATTAGGGGGGATCGAGGGTGTTCTTGTCGCTTCCCGCCTCCGGAGACGCGGCGGGGCGGCGGAAGGAGAAATGCTTGTGCGCCAAGTAGGTGGCGACGGTGGTCACCGCCACGATGATGCCCTGCGAAGGCAGCACACCAAGGCCGCTCACTCGCACGAAGACGGGGAGAACAACCAGGTTGACGGCGATCTGCACGGCGTAGACCGACCAAAACCGGAACAGGTCACGAAAGAAGCTGCCGCGCACACGAAACACGAACAGGCGATAGCCCACGTAGGCGTTGAGCGTGCTGACCACATGGCTGACCAGGAGCAGGACCGTGTAGTGGATGCGGTCGGCGAACAGCACAACCAGAGCCGCGAAGAACAGGTAACCGAAGGCGGTGTTGTAGCCACCGATCAAGAGATACCGGACCTGCTCCCGTCGCAACATCGACCGGAGGCGTCCGCCGCCCTCCGGCGGTGGTGAGGAATCCACCGTCAATCCTGCTTCCACACCCTCCATGGGGCTCCCTCGCTCCACAGGTCGTTGAGCAACTGGGATTCCCGGTAGGTGTCCATCGGCTGCCAGAAGCCTTCATGACGGTAGGCCGCCAATTGGCCTTCCTTGGCGAGCCGTTCCAGGGGATCGCGTTCGAGTACGCAGTCTTCGTCGAGATAGTCGAAGACCGCCCGCTCGAACACGAAGAACCCGGCGTTGACCCACCCGTCGACTTGGGGCTTTTCGCGGAACCGCTGCACTTCCCCTTCCGGGCCGACATCGAGCACCCCGAACCTCGACAGCGGACGAACCGTGGTGATGGTGGCGAGGCGTCCGTGCGACTCGTGGAACTCCAGCAGCTTCGTGATATCGACATCGGCAAGACCGTCGCCGTACGTCACGATGAAGCGATCGCCGTCGATGTAACGCTCCACGCGCTTTACCCGTCCCCCGGTCTGGGTTTCGAGCCCGGTATCGGCAACCGTCACCCGCCAGTCGGACTCTTGGTGCTGGTCGTGGAACGTGATCTCATGCGAGCGACCGAGGCTGATGGTGAAGTCGTTGTTCCGAGCTTCGTAATCGAGGAAGTACTCCTTGATGACGTCGCCTCGGTACCCGATGCACACCACGAAGTCTCGGATCTCGTAGTGCGAGAAAATCTTCATGATGTGCCAGAGGATCGGCTTGCCACCGACCTCGACCATCGGCTTCGGCCGGAACTCGGTCTGCTCGCGCAGTCGCGTCCCGAGGCCTCCGCAGAGCATGACGGCCTTCATGAAAGGGAACCTCCGGTCAGAAGATGACGTCGCCTGTGACTGTGGTGAGCACGACGAACCCACCCAGGCCGGTAGCAAAGCATCCGACGAGCATGGCCAAACGCCGCTCGTTGTCGGCCCAGCGGGCCAGTGCGATGAGGATGGGAAACGCGCCGAGCATGTAGCGGGGCCGCGACGCCGGAGCGGCGCCGGTCGACAGCGCCAAGGTGGCGACTCCCGCGGCGAGCAGGATCAACGAGACCCGCACGCGTTGCTTGATCAGGAGCGCCACGCCGATCACGGCGAAGAACAACGCAGCCGTGGAGGCCACGTAGTTCAGGTCGTAGAACGGATCGCGCAACGAGACTGTCAGGGCCCGCCAGGTCGCCTCGCCCAAGCGGGTGCCGCTGTAGCCCCACCCCTCCTCCTCGGTGCGTATCCACGCATCGAGCTCCCCCGTGTGGAACTTGAGGAAGAGGAAGTACACGACGATCCCCAAAGGAGCCATCACAGGGGTGACGAGGGCGCGCCACTCGCGGCGCTCCCGGATGGCGATGACGGCTTCCCAGAGGCAACAGCCGCCGATGACGACGGCATTGGGCCGGGTGAAGGTGGCACAGGCCGCCAGCACCCCCGCCAACACCCATCGCCGGTCGAACATGGCCAGCAGGCAGCCGATGACGAAGACCAACATGAGCCCTTCGGCAAAGGGGAGCAGCATGGCGAAGGTCGACGGGAAGAAAGCGAACAGGGCGACCGTCCGGTCGGCCACGCGCCGGTCGTAGAGCTTGTTGACCAGAATCCAGAGCAGCACGCAAGCCACAGCCCCGGACAACACGGCGACCGCCACGGCTGAGACGAAGGGGGACTGCCCGGTCACCGCACGGAACCCCCGGGCAGCAAGGGGGAAGCCAGGGAAGAAGGCGACGGTGTTCTGCTGGACCAGCCCGTCCACCTCCGGCAGCTGCCGTGGATAGCCGCCCTGGATGACCCCGAGGTACCAACTGGCGTCCCAACGGAGCAACGCATCCTTCAGGTGGAAGCCCGGGATCATCTTTGTACCGAGGCCGATGGCACCGAGGGTGAAGAGTCGGGACGCTATGTAGATGGGCAGCGTTCGCGCCACCGCCTGGAGGACGAGCCCCGCCCGGGTTTGCTGCACAGGTGCGGCCGCTGCGGCCTCATCGGTGGGCACCGCCTGCGTGGCATCGACGTCGCCGTCACGGTCGACGGCGGGGTCGTCGTCGCGGTCCAGTTCCTCGACGTGCACGTCGGCACCCGCCTCCCCGTTGGTCAGCCGCTCCATGAGTCCTTCTCGTTTCGCAACGGTCGCGTTGGACGAAGCATTCGAGGATAGTCCGCCACATGCCGTAACAGCCGCTCGTAGCGGCCGAGGACGGCGTCCCACGAGTAGCGGGACTCGACGTACGCGCGACCTCGTCGACCGAGCTCGCGACCGAGCGCCGGCTGGTCGAGAAGAAGCTGGACGGCGGTCTCGAACTCGGCGAAGCCCCGGTACGGAATGCCCCCGTTGCTGCGCCTGCACTGCCCCACCAGCACGTCGCAGTGACCCTGCACCAACGCAGGCCGACTGTGCACCCAAGCCTCGGCCAGCACCATGGAAAAGCTCTCGAAGTAGGACGGCTGCACGAGGGCGGTGGCGCCCGCGTACGAGGCGTCTTTGGTGGCCTCGTCGACGAAGCCGGTGACGACCACGTCGGGATGCGGGGGCAGCGGCTTGAGCGGGTCGCCGACGACGACCAACTTCAACGCCCCGGGGTTGCGCTCCTTGAAGGCCCGGAAGAAGTCGAACAGCTCGTCGGAGCCCTTGCCCGGATCGAGGCGCCCGACGAAGAGGAGATACGGGTCGTCGCCCAGGTTGTACCAAGCGCGGAACCGAGCTTCGTCGGCGGCGGCATCGCCAGGGTCGAGGTCGAAGCCGATGCCGATGCTGCCGTTCGGCGCACGCAGGCCGAAACGCCGCTGCACCAACGCACGTTCCTCGTCCGTGGAGAACGCGAACGCCTTCGGCTGGCGGAACACCGTGTCGAACAGCGACAGCGCCAACGGCGGCTCGTCATGGGCCGTCGGGTGCAGCACCGTGGGCACCAAACCGGCGGCGACCGGGAGGCCTGCCCACGTCGTGTAGTAGAGGTAGGTGAAGAAGATCACGACGTCGTAGTCGGCGGCGTGGATTTGGAGCCATGGCGCCAGGTCCGGCAGCCACGGGCCCTGCATCCGCATCCACTCCTTCTGGAGGTAGAGCGGCACGGGCTTGCGGCCCCAGACAACGCGGGCGTCGAGGGGGCCGAAGAAACGGGCGTCGCGACGTTGCGCCACCCGCAGTCGCGTCACCTTGACGCCGTCGAGCTCGGTGTCGCCCTCGGGGTACTCGTTGTCCCAGGTGACGTAGCTCACCGCGCACGAGCTGAGTGCATCGACGTCGTGGCCGCGGTCGGCCAAGCGGGTGGCGAACTGGCGGCAGTGAAGCTCAGCCCCGCCCGCCACCTCTGCGCCGTACCGCTGCACCACGAAGAGCAAGCGCATCACACCACCTCGAGGAGGTGGCGCAGGAAGGTGGCGCGGGCGGCGTCGGGCGAGAACTCGGCGAGGCGACGGCGACCGCTCGCCACCAGGCCGCTGTGCAGCGCTTCGTCACCCATGACCGCCGCCATGGCCTCCGCCAGCAACACCGGGTCGTCGTCGGGGGGAAGGACGAGGCCCGCCCCACCGAGCGTCTCCGGGATTGCTGCGTGGGCCCGGGCGATCACCGGCAGGTCGAACGACATCGCCTCCAGAAGCGGGACGCAGAACCCTTCGTGCTCGCTGGCCGTCACGAAGAGGTCGGCTCGGCGGTAGAACGACACGAGCTCGGCGTCGCTCACGCGCCCGGCGAACCACACTGTCGGCAGGTTGAGCTCATGGGCGAGCAGCCAGACCGCCCGTCGGTAGAGCGGGAGCGTGCCGGCGCCGGCCAAGACGAGGTGGGCGTCGGGCTCGAGATAGGTGAGCAGCACGTTGAACGCCTGCACGAGCAGGTCGGGTCGCTTGTGAGGCAAGAGCTGGCCGACGAACAGGACGAGCGGCCCTTCGACGTTGCGTGTGAGGTGGAACGTCGTATCGGCGTCAGGCGCCGAGCCAGCGAGCCGGTCGACGTCGACGACCAGCGGCGCCACGCGCACGTCACGAAAGCCGATCTCTTCGAGCTCGTCTGCGTTGTACTGCGACGGCGCCAGTGCCAACTCGACGCGCGGCGCGAGCTCGCGCAACTCCTGGCGGCCGCGCTCGAGCACGTCGGCGAACTGCGGCGCGTACGGCCGGAAGAGGGGGGCGGGAGAGATGTTGTGGTACACGAGCACCACGCGCTCGGGTCGCTCCATGAGAAACGCCTGCACGTAGGGCTCGCCGATGGCCGAGTGGAACACGAGCACGTCGCTGCCGCTGGGACCAGCGCGGCGGGGAAACTCCGCCAGCGGGACCACTTCGGCCGCCAGCTCGGCGTCGTAGTACAGCGAAAAGATCTCCGACGGCCCCGCTCGTCGCAAGAGCGAGCGCAGCTCGAGAGCGGCGTTGGTCACGGCGTCGTGCCGCGAAGCGGCAACAAGCACCTGATGGACGGCCATCAGCGGGTGGCAACGACCGTGTAGTCCTGCGGCCCGTACAGCAGCCGATTGAGCCGCGCGATGTTCTCGTTCATGGCGGGGTCGGCATCAAGCTCGTGCAGCCGCTCACCTTCGCCCGGCGGCGCATGCCACGCCGTTCGCACATCGCCGAAGCCGGCCTCTCGCAGCGCGAGTTCGAGGTACGCAGGATGCAAGGAACGACCCTCTCCGGTCACGCGATGGGCGAGGCCGTAGAGCGACGCCGGGTTGCGGCCGTGGAACACCAGCAGGCCGCCGGGGCGCAGCTTGTCGCGGGCAAGAACGACGAGAGCGACGACCTGGCCCGGCGGCATGCGGTCGCCAGGGTCGACGGCTGCAACTGCGCCGAGGCTCTCGTCGGGCGTGGCGGCCAACCACGTCACAGGGTCGCCGTGCGTGACGGGAAGGCCGCGTGCGCGTGAGCGCTCGGCGAGTTCGGCGACGGGCTCCACGCCGGACGCATCGATGCCCGCAGCGGCCAGTGCCTCGAGGAGCCCGCCTTCGCCGGACGCGACGTGGAGCACAGGCGACGCGCCCTCGAAACAGCCCGCCAGTTCTGCGTAGTCAACCGGCGACAGTGCTGCAGGCACCGGCGGCGCAGGGCGCTGTGATGCTTCGAGCACCTCGACCCGAGCTCGCAGGTCCGCCACTGCCGCCTCCGGCGCAGCGGGGCCGCGTTCGAACGCAGCCAGTCGCTCGAACAGCGAGTCGAGTTGGCCGACCAGGTCGGCATGCACGTGCCCGTCGGGTTCCTCCAGCGCCGACAGCACGGTGCGGAGCGCGACGCGCGCTGCGTCGGCGAACGCCTGGACCTGTTCCAGTGCGCCCTGGGTCTGGCGCGACACCAGCTTGGCCACGGCAGCGTGCAGCTTTTGGCCACCGGGCATTCCCGACCCCAGCGGAATGCGGGCGGCGTCGAACGACGAGGCGTTGTCGAGCACGTCGAGTTGTCGACGCAACACGTCGAGGTCGACGGCGGCGCGATGTCGGGCGATGCGCTCGAAGTGCCCGCGCATCTCTTCGGTCAGCGTCGAGGGATAGTGGCCCTCTCGCTCACGCTGCTCGACTCGGGCCCGCAACTGCGACACCAGCGCGTCGACGTCCGGGACGGGAGCGCCGTTCCCTTCGTCAGTCATGGGACCGGCACTCTACAGGAGGCCCTTTCCACCCAAGTAGTCTCCCGCCGTGTGAACGGCGACGCCGATTTTTTGACCGTCTTCTTCCCCATGTGGAACGAGGAGGCCATGGCGGCGACCACGGTTGAAGCCGCTCATACCGTGTGCGGCCGGCTGGTCAGCGAGGGCGAACTCGTCGACTACGAAATCCTCCTCATCGACGACGGCTCCACCGATCGCACGGCCACCATCGTCGACGACTTGGCGGCGGCAGACCCGCACGTGCGGGTCGTCCACCACGAGAACAACCGTGGGCTCGGCGCCGGCATCAAGACGGGCTTCCACGAAGCGCGCGGCAACGTCGTGCTCTACACCGATGCCGACCTTCCAGCCGACTTGGCGGAGGTGCGCAAGGCACTGCGGCTGTTGCGCATCTACGACGCCGACATCGTCAGCGCCTATCGCCACGACCGCACCGGCGAAGGCACCAAGCGGGTGGTGTACTCGTTCGCCTACAACTGGCTGGTGCGCTTGGCCTTCGGGTTGCAGGTGCGCGACGTCAACTTCGCCTTCAAGCTCTGTCGCCGCGAGGTGCTCGACCGCGTCAACTTGGAGAGCGAGGGGTCTTTCATCGATGCCGAGTTGCTCATCCGCGCCCAGAAGGCGGGCTTCGAGATCATTCAGTTCGGCGTCGACTACTTCCCCCGCACGCGGGGGGAGTCGAGCCTGGCGTCGGGGTCGACCATCCTGAAGATCCTGCGAGAGATGCGCTTCTTGGCGTCGGACCTGCGCAACTGAGCACCTATGGCGTGAGCGAGACCGTGCCGCCGGTGACGAACATGAGGACGGCGAGCACCCCTGCCGAGACCGCCAGGGTGAGCCGGTAGAGGTTTTCGTCGGACAGGGCCACCGCAGCACCGACGAGCAACGGGAACGCGGCGAACAGGTGGCGCGGCGTGAGCGCCACGCTTACGGCCACGAGCCCCGGGGCCAAGGTGAAGGCGGCGAACACGACCCACGGGACTGGGGGCCGCGCGCGTAGGAGGAGCCAAGCCAACGGCAGGATGACCAGGACCGACAGCACGGGGACGAGCAGGTTGAGGTCGTGGTTGGGATGCAGGAGATAGTTCCCGACGCGGCGAGCGGTGGAAATGCCCCAGTCGGTTCGCTGCCCCCACCCCCGCTCCTGGACGCGCTGCCATGCGAAGGCGTCGCCCGTACGGAGGTGCAGGTAGACGTGGAAGGCCACCAGCCCTGATGCGGCGAGCAGGGGGCTGGCCAGGGGCTTCCAGTCGCGCGTCTCGCGCCAGTGCAGGAAGACGGCGACGGCGCAGGTGACGGCGAAGACGTAGCCCGTGGGGCGCGATGCGCTGCCGATGCCGCCGACCACAGCGGCCCACCACCAGCGCTGGTGATGGAGCAGCAGCAGGCAGCCTGCAGCGCACGCCAGGAAGACGCCTTCGGTGTAGGCGAACGTGAAGGCGTACGAACCGACGAAGAAACAGAACAAGAAGACGGACCTGTCGGCGACTACTCGGTCGAACACGGCCGTAACCAGCCGCCACAGGAGAATGGTGGCAAGGAGGCCGGCGAGCGTGTTCACGAGCACGGCGGCGACGGGAAGGCTGACGCCAGGCAGCTCGGCGACCAGTCGGGTCAGCAGGGGGAAGAGAGGGAAGAACCCGTGGGCAGATTGCCCGGCATTGCCGACGCCCGTGGGAAGGTCTGCGGGGTAGCCGTGCTCGGCCACCGACAGGTACCACGTGGCGTCCCATTTGCGCGTCATGACGCTCACGACCCCGAACCCGGGCACCACGAAGCGGACGGCGTACGCAGCAGCCAGGGTGACGAGGCGCGAGGCGAAGTACGCGGCGACGGGGACGATCAGCCACTCCCATTGGCGGCTGTCGCGTGCTCCTTCAGGTCGCTCATCGGTCTCCGGCTCGCTCACGGCGGCGACCGTATCCCCCGTCACGGCGTCACCCCCGTGGTTCCGCCCATGACGAAGACGAAGAAGGCGAAGGTGCCCGCGCACAGCGCCAGCAGCGCCGAGAAGGCCACGCCGCGGACGGTGTGGGCGGCGGCAATCACCAGCGGGAACAACGAGAAGAGGTGGCGAGGCGTGAAGGCCACGGAGGTGGAGAACAAGCTGGGCACCAGGCTGGCGCCGACGAACACCAGCCAGGCTCCCGGCGGCCGTACTCGCACGAGGTTCCACAGCAGGGGGACGAGGACCACCGCGGTGAGGATGGGCACGAAGACGTTGAGCTCGTTGACCGGAGAGGCGATGTAGTCGATGACCCGGTCGGGGATGCTCCCGCTCCACCCCAGGTGCTGCCCCCACCCCCGCTCCTGCGCCCGTTGCCAGGCGAAGGCGTCGCCGGTGTGCACGTGGAGGAACACAAGGAAGGCGATGAGGCCGCCCGCCGCGAGGACAGGCGTGGGCAGTGGCTTCCAGTCGCGGGTTTCCCGCCAGTGCATGAACACGGCGAAGGCACAGGCCAAGGCGAGCACGTAGCCGGTGGGGCGCGCCGCGCTGCCGATGCCGCCCGCCAGCGCCGCCCACCAGAAGCGGCGGTGGTGGAGCAGCAGCAGGCAGGCGGCCGAACAGGCGATGAAGATGCCCTCGGTGTAGGCCAACGTGAGGGCGTAGGAGCCGGGGAAGAAGCAGAACAACAAGGCGGCTCGGTCGGCAGTCTCGGCGTCGAACACGTCACGGGCCAGGCGCCACACGAGCACAGCGGCTGCCGCGGCGGCTGCGGTGTTCACCGTGACAGCAGAGGCTTTGTAGCCGATGCCGGTGATCTCCTCGACACCGCGGATCAGCAGCGGGTAGAGGGGGAAGAAGCCAAGCGGCGTGCCCACGTCGCCTGCGGGCAGGTGCCGCGGGTAGCCGCGCTCGGCGATCATCAGGTACCAGGTGGCGTCCCAGCGGGTCATGACGAAGAGCAGGCCTGTGCCGGGCAGGACGAAGCGCACCATGTAGGCGGCCACCAGCCCGACGAAGCGTGACGCAGCGAAGGCGGCCAGCGGGAGGGCGAGCCACGCGAGGTTGGGCACGGCGGGGCACCGTACCGCGTCGTGGCAGTGGAAGCGCCGACGGGTCAACAAACCCTTTGTTTACAAGGGTTTTTCCTTGATTTTGCGATCGAACACACGTACGATTAGAAGGTGTTCGGTGTGCTGCGAGAAGCCGTCGAAAAGCTGGAGGTCCCGCTCGACGGCGGCGCCTTGGCGGAGTTGTTCTCGCTTATCGACGCGCTGACGGCCAAGGCCTCGAAGGCGGCTGCTGAGTTCGACGCCGAGGCCCTGTGGGAACTCGACGGAGCGACGTCGATGACGGCCTGGCTCAGGCACCACGCAGGCATGACGTCGAGCACCGCCAAGTCGACGGCATCCACCGCGAAGAAGCTGCGGACGTTGCCGTTGACCGCCGAGTGCTGGTTGTCGGGAAGCCTGTCGGGCGGCCAGGTGCAGGCCATCGTTCGCAATGCCACGCCGGAGTTCGCAGAGCACGAGGCGGCAGTGGTGCCCGCGCTGCTCGACCTGTCGGTAGCCGACACCGCGTTGGCCATGCAGCGGTGGAAGGCGATGCTCGACATCGAGCCCGAGTTCGAAAAGGGCGTGCACCTGTCGCAGACCCTGGACGGCCAATGGGAGTTGACCGGTTCGTTAGACCCACTGGGCGGCGAGACGGTGGCAACCGCGTTGCGGCTGGCGATGGTGGACGACGCCGACGTGCTGCCGTCGCAGCGCAGGGCCGACGCATTGGTCGACGTGTGCCGCTTCTTCCTCGACCACCAGGGCGGCCGTCGCGGTGGCAGGCATCGCCCGCACCTGAACGTGGTGGTCGACTACGAGGCCCTGCGTGCCGGCAAGGGTGGGAGCTTCGTGGGCGGTGGGCTGCTCGACGGTGCGTCGGTGCAGGCACTGGCGTGCGACGCCGCCATCCATCGTGTCGTCACGGACGGCCGCAGCACGATCCTCGACTACGGCACCTCGACCCGGACGATCCCGGCGCCGTTGTGGTCGGCTCTGGTCCTGCGCGACCTGCATTGCCGGTTCGAAGGGTGCGACCGCCCGTCGCAGTGGTGCGAGGCACACCACGTGGTGCCATGGCATGACGGCGGGACCACCAGCCTCGACAACTTGGTCCTCAAGTGCAGCAGGCACCACCACCTTGGCCACCAACCCGGCTGGTCCGAGAAGTTGGAGCTCGACGGCACCTTGGTGATCACCGACCCAAGAGGCCGCACCCTCACCACCCGACCGCCGGGGATGCTGACCGCCCTGCGTCAGTAGCGGCGGACTTCCATGCCTTCGATGCCGCCGCGGAAGCCGGGGGTGCCGGCGACCTGGCCGAAGTTGGGAGCGTCGCCGAACGGGTAGACGTGGCCGCTGTCGGTCACGATCAGGTAGCCGCCGTCGGTCGAGGTGGCGCGCATGTCAACCGCGGGGCCGGGCGCACCGATGCCCGGCAGCGACCCGTGGAACGGCACGCCGAAGGTGAAGATGCCGCCGTCGGCCGCCAGCAACCAGTAGCCCTGGCCGTTGCGCGTCGTCGTCATGCCGACCACCGGGGAGTTGAGCGGCTGGCCCCCGGTCGAGCCGAGGAAGGCGGCGTCGCCGAAGGTGAAGATGCCACCGTCGGACGCCACCATCCAGTAGCCGTTGCCCGAGGGCGTGGACGCCATGCCGACGATGGGCTTGTTGAGGTGGAGGCCGCCCATCGAGCCGAGGAAGGCGGCGTCGCCGAAGGTGAAGATGCCACCGTCGGACGCCACCATCCAATAGCCGTTGCCCGAGGGCGTGGGCGCCATGCCGACGATCGGCTTGTTGAGCGGCTTGCCGCCCATCGAGCCGAAGAATGTGGCGCCCCCGAAGGTGAAGATGCCGCCGTCGGTCGCCACCATCCAGTAGCCGGTGCTGTCGGGCTTGGCCGCCATGCCCACGATGGGCTTGGCCAGGTACTGCCCGCCCATGGAGCCGTAGAACGGGGCGTTGCCGAAGGTGAAGATGCCGCCGTCGGGCGCAACCGCCCAGTAGCCGTCGACGCCGCCGCTGGGCTGGCCTTGCACGCTGAACCAGTCGGACTTCAGCCCGAAGGCGCTGCGGAACTGGTTGCCGGTCAACGTGACGTTGCCGTTGCTGCCCCGCAGCACGAGCGACGTGACGCGCCCGCCCATGTCGCCCAAGCCGTTGCGGTTGGTCACGTCGACGGCAACAAGCGTGCCGAGCGAGGGGTAGCGGGCCTGGATGTCGCTCACCGGAACGGCCGCGGTCCAGGTGTGGTTGGGGTTCGACGACACGTTGTCGCCCGCGTCGGGGACCGCGGGGAACGCGCCGCCCGCCGTGTAGCCGCCGGTCGACGAGGAGAACTCGGTGGAGGCGATGCGCCCGTCACCGAACCGCCGCACCTTGCCATGGGTGAAGTCGACAGCGGCCGTGGTGGTGGCCCCTTCGAGGTTGTCGCCGCCCTTGTAGCCCTTGCCGCCGTAGACCTGGCACGAGATGGTGTCGCACTGGTTGGCATACGGGTCGCGGTTCGAGGCGGCGGCGTACGAGCGGGCGGCCACGGCCTGCGCCCGCAACGCCTCGGCGTGGAACCACCCCGGGCTCTCCCGCGGCACCACGCCGTAGAGGTAGCCCTGCAAGTCGAGGTGGTTGACGAGGCGGGCGGCGCCGTTGCCGTCGACAACCTCCATGCGTCCCCGGTAGAGGCGGGGCAGGCCCGACTCGCACAACGCCAGCGTGGAGCCGCCGCTTGTGTGCACGCGCACCGGGCCACCGAGCACGGCCCGGCTCACCCAGCCGCCTGTGCCCCCGCAGCCACCTGAGGTGAACACCTGCAACTGGTTCGCACCGATGCGCCGCACCAGCGTGGCGCCGTGCGCGCCGCCCACGCCGTCGACGGTGAGCGGGCCTTCCAAGATCATGTCCTGGCCGTCCTTCCGTGTGATGTGCACGGAGATGGCCGGGTTGCCGATGTCGGACATTGTCGTGTTGGAGTAGTAGTGGCCGAGGATCCGGTCCCACGCCCACCCGTGGTTGGTGGCGTAGCCCTGGGCGCCGTACTGGCCCATGCCGCGGCCGTGGCCCCAGCCGTGGCCCGTCAGGTTGACGTGGGTGCCGGGGTAGGCCCGCACGGGCGAGACGCCGGCGTCGCCGACGACGAGCGCGGCGGCGAGCAGTGCGACGACGGCCAGCAGCCGCCAGGAACGAGTCATCAAGGTCACCCTAAGAGGTCGGAGGAGCATCGAGGAGGGCCATGTCGCGAGCGGCGGCGGGCGAGACGGCCCGAGCGCCGTGGAAGCGGGCGTCGCCGAAGGTGTAGACGCTGCCGTCGAGGCCGAGCACGTAGTAGCCGCCCCTGGTCGAGGTGGCCCGCATGGCCGAGGACCCGGCGAACGACGACAGGCCGAGGCCGGGCACGCTGCCGTGGAAGGGCACGTTGAAGGCGAACACGCCGCCGTCGCCCGCCACCATCCAGTAGCCGCTGCCGTCGGAGGCCGCCGTCATGCTGGTGATGGGCGAGTTCAGCTTGATGCTGCCAGTCGAACCATAGAAAGCAGCGTCGCCGAAGGTGAAAATGCCGCCGTCGGACGCCACCAGCCAGTAGCCGAACCCTGACCGGGTGGGGGCCATGCCGACCACGGGCTTGTTGAGCGGCTTGCCACCCATCGAGCCGAAGAACTGGGCGTCGCCGAAGGTGAAGATGCCGCCGTCGGAGGCCACCAGCCAGTAGCCGTTGCCCGTCGGGGTGGCGGCCATGGCGACGACCGGCTTGTTCAACCGCATGCCGCCCGTCGAGCCGTGGAAGACGGCGTTGCCGAAGGAGAAGATGCCGCCGTCGGAGCCGAGCAGCCAGTAGCCGCCGCCGTTGGGCGTCGTCGTCATGGCGATGACGGGGGCGTTCATGCGCTTCCCCTCCATCGACCCGTGGAAGGGCGCTTCGCCGAAGGCGTACACCCGCCCGTCGCTCGCTGCCGTCCAGTAGCCCTTGGTGAGCCCGTGGGCCGAGGCGATGATCCGGCTCACCCGGTCGCGGATGCCGGGCAGCATGTCGTAGAGGACCTGGCCGGGGCAGCTGGTCGACACGCTGTCGCGATGGCCGGAGATGTTGGGAAGCTGCACGGTGGCGCCGTCGGAACGGGTGAAGGTGGCCGACGCCTGCACGTTGATGTCGTGGCGGTCGGCCTTCCAGGCCAGCATGGCCTGCAGCCCGTTAAGTGCGTTCGCCGTGGGGCCGACCGAGGTGTAGGTGCCCAGCATGGCGATGCCGACCGAACCGGTGTTGGCCCCGCCGGCATGGGCGCCCACGACGCCCCGGCCACTGGTGTCCTCGCCGGTGGGGACCTCGCCGGCTGCGTACCGGCGGGAGTAGCGGCCTTCGTAGACGCGGCCCTGCTCGTCGACCAGGAAGTTGTAGCCGATGTCGGCCCAGCCGTTGCCCTGCACGTGGTACGTGTAGATGGCCCGCACGGTGGCGGCCGGATCGGGGTCGCCGTTGCCGGTGACGGTGTGGTGCACGATCAGCCGCTTGATGGGGGCGAACGACGGCGAGCTGCGCCGCAACGACTCGTCGGCGCCCCACTGCGCCCGGGTGATCACGCCCGGCTGGCCCACTCGTGTGTCGGCCATCGAGGCGGTGGCCGAGGCGGGCTTGGCCCGCACCAGCCGCTTGGGCCCGTTGCGGGTGTCGATGGCGTGCACCTCGACGTCGCGGGCATCCCCGGAGACGACCCGGGTCTCGATCTTCTCGGCCCGATCGACCCGCAGGAGGCCGGCGATGACCGGCCCGCCCGCGGCGTCGGTCAGGTCGTGGTCGACGGTCACCGGCTGCCAGTCGGTCCAGCCGCCGGGACCAAGGGTGCGGACCTCGACGACTGCTTCTTCGTCGCCGGTCCAGCGCACGCCGAGGTGCGAGGCGGGGAAGCCGACGGCACGGGCGCCTGCGGTGGCGTCGCGCACGAGGGCGGCGCGGGTCGCAGGAGCCGCCCACGCCATCCGGACGGGGGCGAACTGCACCAGCCCGACGACGGCCAGCACGAACAGGGAGCGTAAGAGGAGTTTTTGCATGGGAGGCACCGCCGCTGATGTCCCGTCGTTGCGGATGTTGCTGGTGTTGACGATGTTACGGCAGGACGTGACGTAGACGAACGACCTGACCCAGACGTTCCTTTATCGGCACAAAAAGGCGAGGCGTTAACCCATGCCGACAATGGGGGCGTTCAGCGGCATGCCGCCGGTCGACCCGAGGAAGGCTGCGTCGCCGAAGGTGAAGATGCCACCGTCGGACGCCACCATCCAGTAGCCCCGCCCCGAAGGCGTGGGGCGGATGCCGATGATCGGCTTGTTAAGGGGCTTGCCGCCCATCGACCCGTAGAACCCGGCGTCGCCGAAGGCGAAGATGCCGCCGTCGGAGGCGACCATCCAGTAGCCGTTGCCCGAGGGCGTCACCGCCATGCCGACCACCGGCTGGTTGAGGGGCTTGCCGCCCATCGAGCCGAAGAAGCGGGCGTCGCCGAAGGTGAAGATGCCGCCGTCGCGGGCCACCATCCAGTAGCCGGCGCCCGTCGGAGCCGTCGCCAAGGCCACCACCGGCTGGTTGAGCGGCATGCCGCCCGTCGAGCCGTGGAAGGCGGCGTTGCCGAAGGTGAAGATGCCGCCGTCGGCCGCCACCACCCAGTACCCGCCGCCCGACGGCGTCGATTCCATGCCGAGGACGGGGGCGTTGAGTCGAAGCCCCTCGGTGCCGCCGTAGTTGCGGGCGTCGCCGTACGACAGGACCTGGCCGTTCGACGTCACCAGCCAGTAGCCGCGGCGGCTGGGCGTGCCCGACATGCCGACGACGGGGTTGCGCAGCCCGTCGCCCCCTGCCGAGCCGTGGAACCCGGCCGCACCGAAGTTGAAGATGCCGCCGTCGCGGGCGACCATCCAGTAGCCGGGGCCGACCCCCTGCAAAGCGGCACCCACGTCGAGGCGGCCCCACTGGAAGTCGGTGCCGGTTCCCGCGATGGGACGGGCGCTCGACGCCAGGCGAGACCGCACCTGGTCCCCTCCGATGCCGGGATTGGCAGCGAACACCAAGGCGGCGGCCGCCGACACGTGCGGCGTGGCCATCGAGGTACCGCTGAAGATGGCGTAGCCGGTAGTGGACCTGCAGGCGTTGCCGATGGCCGTGGTGCACGTCGACACGATGCCTGCGCCGGGGGCGGCGATCGAGACCCACGAACCCCGGTTGGAGAAGCCGCCGAGGGCGTCGTTGCGGTCGGTGGCCGCCACCCCGATCACGCCGTCGACGGCGGCCGGGTAGTTGCGGGTGGTGCGGGGGTTGCTGTCGTTGCCCGCAGCGGCGACCACCACCAAGCCGGCCCGACGGGCGGCCTGCACCGCTTGGTCGAGGGCCGCCGACGGGTTGGTGTCGGCCAGTGAAAGGTTCACGACCTTGGTCCCGGTGACCACCGCCTCGTTGATGCCGCTCACCACGTCGGATACGTAGCCTGTGCCCGAGTCGTCGAGGACCTTGACGGCCCGCACGGTGGTGTTCCAACCGAGGCCCGCCACGCCGCGGCCGTTGTCGGTCAGGGCGGCGATGGTGCCCGCCACATGGGTGCCGTGGCCGTGGCGGTCGTCGGTGTAGGGGCTGTCGCTGAAGTTGGAGCCGGTGACGACCTTGCCCGCCAGGTCGGGGTGGGTGGCCTGCACGCCCGTGTCGAGCACGGCGACGACGACCGACGAGTTGCCCCGGGTGACGTCCCAGGCCTGAGGCGCGCCGATGCGGACCAAGCCCCACTGGTCGGTGCTGCCGCACACCGACGACGACGGCGGCGCGAAGCACGGATCGGTGGGGGTGACGGCCAGCGACACGCGGCGGTCGGGCTCGGCCCACACGACGCCCGCTTGCCCACGGAGGCGCTCGACGGTGGCGGCCCCTCGACCCTTGGGCACGCGCACCGACCACATGCCGGGCATGAGCTTGCGCTCCACGGTGCCTACGGCGGGGACGCCGTCACCCCGCACGTGCACGATGAGGCGATCGCTGTCGGCGCCGCCGTCGTCGGCCGAGGCGGGCACGGCGGCCAGCAACAGGGCGGCCAGCATGCCGCTCAGCAGCAGTCGCGCAGGCCCCATGTCGTCATTCATCGGCAGCGGCGTGCGCTCGTGAAGCCGCAGAGGTGAGAAACCGCCCGTAGCGCTCGATGATCACGGGCCACCGGAAGTTGGCGTCGACGTAGGCGGCGCCCGCCTCGGCCAACGCGGCGCGGGTGGCTCCGTCGGTGGTCAGGCGGTCGACGGCCGCTTCGAACTCGGCGAAGCCTTCGAACCACAGCCCCCCGCCCGAGCGTTCGCAGTGCTCGCGGGTGGCGTTGCAATGGCCGTTGACGACGACGGGCACCCCCGCCGTCCACGCCTCCATCAGCACGATGGAGAAGGCCTCGAAGTACGACGGGTTGACCAGGGCCGCGCACGTGCGCAGGGCGCCCCATTTCACGTCCTCGTCGACGGGGCCGGCCACCACGATGTCGGGGTGCGCGGGCGGCCGGTTCACCACGGGGCCGGCGAACACCAACGCCAGCGGCCCCGGGCGGCGGGCCTTGTACTCGGCGAAGTAGCGGGCCAGCATGCCCGCCCCCTTGCCGTCGTCGACCCGGCCCAGGCACAGCAGGTAGGGCCGGTCACCCAAGCCGAAGTCGGCGGGGCCGCCCTCGCCTTCCTCGACGCCCAGGCCCATGACGATGTGGGCGCGGTCCCCGATGGCGAACAACGACTCGGCCAGCCGCCGCTCTCCGTAGGTCTGGAAGACGAAGGCCTGCGTGCGGGCGAAGACGTCGCGGAAGATGGGCAGGCGCAGGGGCGGCTCGTCATGAGCCGCCGGGTGCATCACCGCTCGTGGTCCCACGGCAGGCACGCCGTGGACCGTCGGGTAGTAGAGGTAGGGATAGAAGACGACGAGGTCGGCGTCGGTGTCATGGGCGGCGGCGACCACGTCGGGGCACACCGGCCCCTGCAGCTCGATCCAACGCTCGCCGGCGGCCTGGTCGGCGGCCTCGGGCTGGGCCAGGACGCTGCGGGAGAACTGGTCGAAGTTCGGGTCGCGTCCGGCGTGCGATGCGAATCGGCGCACCCGCACGCCGTTGATGTCGACCTCGCCTGCGGAATACTCGTTGCGCCACGTGCCCGCGTCGAGGGCACAAGTGGTGAGGACCTCGACCTCGTAGCCCAGTTGCGACACCAGCCGCTCGGCCAGCATGCGAGCGCCGTACTCGGCGCCGCCGAGCACCTCGAGTCCGTAACGCGGGACCACGTAGGCGACCTTCATGCGCCCACCTGTTGCAACAGGTCGACCCACTGGGCACGGGTGGTGGCGAGGTCGAAGTCGGCCAAGCGGCGCGAGCCTGCCTCCACCACCGCCTCGCGTTCGGCCAGCACCCGGGCCACGGCGGCGGCCACGGTCGCGGGGTCCTTCGCCGGCAGCAGCACGCCCCCGTCGCCCACCGTCTCGGGCACGGCAGCCGCGGCGAAGCCCACGACCGGCACGCGGTTCCACATGGCCTCCACGACCGGCACGCAGAAGCCCTCGTGCTCCGACACCGACACGAACACGTCGGCGGCCTTGTAATAAGCGGCCAGTTGCGCGGCCGGCACCGAGCCGGGCAAGCGCACGGCGTCGGCCAGGCCGAGTTCGGCGGCGAAGCCCTTCACCGCCTCGACGTAGGCGTCCGACGACGAACCGCCGACCAGGTGCAGTCGGGCCTCGGGGTCGTAGAGGCGGCGGTACACGGCGAGCGCCTTCACCAAGTCGTGCTGGCACTTGTTGGGGGCGAGGCGGCCGACGAACAACCAGTTGGTGCCGGGCGCCGCGCTCAACTCGTCGAGCAGCGCGGCGTCGACGTCGGTCTCGAAGCTCGACAGGTCGAGCAGCAACGGCGCCACCGCCGTCTCTGCGAAGCCCTCGAAGCGCAGTTCCTCCTCGCTGTAGTGCGAGTGGCCCACGCCGAGGTCGGCCCGCACGGCCAGTTCCTTCAACTGGTTGCGACCCCACGCGCACCCATAGGCGGCCGCCGGTTCCCACGGCTCGATGAAGTGCGCCGGGGTGATGTTGTGGAAGTCGACGACCAGCGGCTCGGGCCGGTCGACCACGAAGTCGGTGACCACCGATCCGATGGCCATGTGGTACACGAGCACGTCGCCCGGCGCGCCCCGGTAGTCGCTGTGGTGCTTTACGGCGGCCGCATGCGGGCCGCGCCGGTACTCGGCGAACAGCTCCGACTCCACCCCCAGCACCTCACGCGCCAGACGCTGCACCTCCAGCATGTGCGCCCCGGTGGCTCCCGGTTCGAAGGTGGCGACGAACTGGTGCAGCGCCTTCACCGGGTGACCGCCAGCGCTGTCTCCATCACGTCGCGGAAGCGGCGGCGAGCCACGTCGAAAGAGAAGTCGGCGGCCCGTCGCAGGCCCGCCTCCCCCAACGCCTCGCGCAATGCGGCGTCTGTGTAGGCCCGATGGGCGGCACTTGCCACCGTGGCCGGGTCCTTGAGGTCGAGCAGCACGCCCGCGTCTCCCAGCGTCTCGGGCACCGCGGCTGCGGCGTGGGCCACGATCGGCAGGCGGTTGCGCATGGCCTCGATGAGGGGGACACAGAACCCTTCGTGCATCGACAGGCACACGAACACATCCGCCGCTGCGTAGTGCGCGGCCAGCACCTCGTCGGGCACCGAGCCGTGCAGGTGCACGACCCGGCCCAGGCCGAGGGCGCGGCTGTAACGCTCCAGGGCGTCCCAGTAGGCGGCCGACGAACTGCCGCCCACGATGTGCAGCCGGGCGCGTGGGTCGTAGACGCGGCGGTAGAGGGCGAAGGCCTTGACGATGTCGTGCTGGCACTTGTGGGGCGCCACCCGGCCCACGAACAACCAGTCGGCGCCGCCCCGTGCCTTGGCCGCGTGCAGTTGGTCGAGGGCGGCAGGGTCAGGGGCGACAGCCACGGCGTCGAGGTCGACGAGCACCGACGCCGTCGCCGTGCGGGGGTAGCCCGCCGACTGCAGCTCGCCCTCGTTGTAGTGCGAGTCGGCCACGGCGAACTCGGTGTGAAGCGCGAACTCGTGCAGCTGCTCCCGCCCTCGCCGAAGCTCGGAACCGACGTGGGGCTCCCACGTGCCGAACACGGTGTGCGGGGTGATGTTGTGGTAGTTCACGAGCTTGCGCTGGGGTTGGGCCAGCAGCCAGTCGGCCATCTTGCAGCCGGTCGACATCTGGTACAGCAACAGGTCGTCGGGGCGGCCCCGGTAGGCGGTGAACTTGTGGCCGTCGCTGCGGCCCACGATCCCCTGCGCGTAGATCTCGGAGTCGACGCCCATCTCCCGCAGCAGGTCGCGCAAGTGGCGCGAGTGGGTGCCGATGGCGTCGCGCGGCGCGTACGTCGGGAGGAACTGGTGGACGGCGGGCACTAGCGGGGGCGAGCAGCCACCACGGCGAACGACGTGGGCGGGAACAGCGCGGCGTCGACCCGCTCGGCCCAGGCCCGCAGCGGCTCGGGCACGTCGAGCGTCGGGCGAGGCCCGGCATGCAGCGTCGCCTCCAGCCCTCGTTCGCGCAGCAGGTGCGCCCACGTGTCGCCGTGGAAGGGGCGGCCGGCGCCGAGGTCGACTTCGACCGTGGAGCGGGTGCGCTCCCATGCCACAGGGTCGGTGCCGACGACGGCCAAGACGCCTCCCGGTGCGAGGCGGCTCACGGCCTGGTCGGCCAGTCGCAACAGTGCCGCCTTGGGGAAGCGGTCGACGCAGCCGCTGAGCACGATGCCCGCCAGCGTGGCGTCGGGCACCTTGCCCAAGTGCTCGACGACCCCGTCCATGCGGATGTCGAGCTCGTCGTCGGAGGGGTTGCCGTAGGGCTGCACGCCGTAGGCATCGACGCCCTTGTCGGCCAGCGCTCGCACCAGTTCGCCGTTGCCGCACTCGACGTGCAGCACGCGGCCCCCCGCCTCGCGCAAGGCATCGACCAGCAGTGGCAGCCAGTGGTCGAGGTCGGGCATGGCCGCAGGCGAGGCTTCGGCCAGCGGGGCCACCGAGCGGGTGCCGGTGGCCTCTTCAAGCGCGTCGACCCGCTTGCCCAACAGCTTCACGGCGCGCACGATGGCCTCGTTGAAGCCACTGGCTTGTTGGGCCAGGTAACGCAACAGCCACGCCACCGACTTGCGAACCACTCGCTTGACGTGGGGCACTCCCGGCCGCGACGAGGCGGTCGGCGCCAGGATGTCGATGAACGTCGACTGCTCGGCCCGGGTGATCACCTGGTCGAAGTCGCCTTCGAGCGAGCGCACCGGCGCGTAGCGGGCGAACACCAAGTCGAGCTCGCGCTCGAGGTGCGGCGGCAGGTCGCCCGACTCGCGCTTGCGGCGGACGTCCTCCTCGATCTCGGCCAGCAGCCGGCGGTGGTCGATCACGCCGCGCCCTCCGTGCGGTTGTCGCTCAGCACCACGCGCAGCCCGAGGTCGACCTGGCCCACCGTGCGCGTCGGGTTCATGACCTGGAACTGGTGGCGTTGCTCGTGCCAGTCGTACACGGTGGCCTCGTCGTGGCTGTGAGCGCCGACGGTGATGAGGTACGTGCCGTCGAGCAGCGGCGTGGCGTCGGTCTCGAACGAGACCGTGCCCGATCCCTCGATGGCAGTCACGGGTACGCCGAGGATGTCGGTGTTGGCGCCGAAGACCAAGTCGCCCTCCACGTTGTGGATGGCGATGCCGAGCACCACGTCGTCGAGCCGCTCCGCCGTCTCGTAGAAGACGCGGATGGCAAGCGGCTCGCCAGGCAGCAGGTAGTCGCGCTCCCCCACGCCGGGGTGCTCGATGCGCACGTCGGTCATGCGCAGCTTGAGGTTGCGGCGCCGTTCCTGGGCGGGCACGCCGTTGTCCTCTTCGAGGACAGGCACCAATTCTTCGGCCTCTTGGTGGCGGTCGCTCTGGAGCAGGTGCTCCCGGTAGGAGCGCACGGCCTCGCCCGGCGTGCCCCACGCCACCATCTTCCCGTGGTCGAGCACGGCGGCCCGGTCGCACACCTGGCGCACCAGGTCGGGCGAGTGGGTGACGACGATGATCGTGCGCCCCTCGCGCTGGAAGCGCTTGACCCGGTCGAGGCACTTGCGCTGGAAGGCTTCGTCGCCCACCGACAGCACCTCGTCGACCAGCAGCACGTCGGGGTCCATGTTGACGGCGACGGCGAATCCCAGCCGCACGTACATGCCCGACGAGTAGTGCTTCACCTGGTTGTCGATGAACTTCTCCAACTCGGCGAAGGCGACGATCTCGTCGAAGCGCTTCTCGATCTCCTTCTTGGGCATGCCCAGGATCGAGGCGTTGAGGAAGACGTTCTCGCGGCCGGTGAGCTCGGGGTGGAAGCCCGCGCCCAGCTCGAGCAGCGCCGCCAGCCTGCCGACCACGGAGATGGTGCCGTTGGTCGGCTGGAGGATGCCGGCGATGCACTTGAGCAACGTCGACTTGCCCGAGCCGTTGTGGCCGAGCAGGCCGACGGTCTCGCCCTGCTCGATGGTGAGGTCGATGTCGTCGAGGGCCCAGAACTCCTCGTAGGGCACCTTGCCGAAGTGGATCACCCGCTCCTTCAGCGAGGTGTAGCGCTCCTTCTGGAGGCGGAAGCGCTTGGAGACGTCGCGCACGTCGACGGCAGCGGCCATGCCCGGCTCAGAGCTCCTCGGCGAAGTTGCCCTCGACCCGCCCGAACAGCTTGAGGGCGAGGGCGAGCAGCACGAGCGACACGCCGGCCACGATCAGCAACTGCGTGAGGTACCAGAGCGGGCCTGCGTCGGCGGGCAGCACGCCGATCCGCAGCCCGGCCGGTCCGACGGGGTCGGTCTGGTTGTAGATGGCCCGCTGGAAGGTCAACACGATGGGCGTCACCGGGTTGAGCCGGTACAGCCAGGCGTTCTCGCCCAGGCGGTCGGCCACCAGCCGGTACTGGTACACGATCGGCGTCATCCAGAACCACGCCAACAGGACCAGTTCCAACAGGTGCTGGGTGTCGCGGGCGTAGACGTTGACGGCGGCCAGCATCACGCCGAGCGCCGAAGCCAGCAGCAGCAAGGCCACCAAGGCCACCGGGATCAGCAGCATGAACGTGGGCGACGGCACGTAGCGGAAGCCCACCAAGGCGATGAGCAGCACGCAGCCCTGCAGGAAGAAGTGGATGAGCGAGGCGCCTACCGCGGCCAGGGCGAGGATCTCGCGGGGGAACGACACCTTCTTGACGATGGCCGAGTTGGTGACGATCGAGCCGGTGGCGGCGGCGAGGCCGGTGGAGAACAGGTTCCACACGAGCAGGCCGGAGAGCAGGTAGATGGCGAAGTAGGGGATGCCGTTCTTCAGCACGAGCTGGAAGACCAGGTAGAAGACGCCCAGGTAGAGGGCGGGGTTGGCCATCGACCAGAAGAAGCCGAGGGCGCTGTTCTTGTACTTGACCTTGAGCTCTTTGCGCACGAGGCCGACCAGCAGCTCGCGGTAGCGCCAGATCTCTACGACGCGCTGCGTCACCGTGGTGCGGTTCGAGATGACGCGCGTCGGCTTGGCTTCGGCTCTGCTCACGGTGGCCCGATCCTACCGGGGAGGGTGGTTTCCGCCCGAATCTAGTGACCCGAGTTGGAAGTCGGTGAGCAGTTCGGCGAGCCAGGATCGCCGGTCGCAAGGCCGCAGGATCGACGCGCTGGCCTTGCCCCCACCGCTAGATCCGAGAACGCCGCGAGCGGTGATCCTGGCCGTCGAAAAGCCGGTGAATTTCCAACTCGGGTCACTTCGGTCAGTCCAGGTCGGCTTCGGCCACGCACTCGTTGCGCATGGTGCCGAGGCCTTCGATTGTCGTTTCCAGCACGTCGCCGTGGCGCAGGTACACCTGCGGTGTGCGGCCGAAGCCGACGCCCGCGGGCGTGCCGGTCAGGCAGATGTCGCCCGGCGAGAGGGTCATGACCGACGACAGCAGCTCCATCAGGTGGGCGACGTCGACGATCATGTCGGCAGTGGTGTCGTCTTGCATCACCTCGCCGTTGCGCTTGCATGTGATGCGCAGGGCGTTGGGGTTGTCGAGCTCGTCGAGGGTGACGATGGCCGGGCCCATGGGGCAGAAGGTGTCGAAGCTCTTGCCCAGCGAGAACTGGTAGCTGGCGGCCATCTGCACGAACCGCTCGGAGATGTCCTGGGCCACAGTGAAGCCCCGCAACGAGTCGAGGGCGTCACGGGGGCGGACGTTGCGGCCGCCGACCCCGATGACGAAGGCCAGCTCGGCTTCCCAGTCGGTGGTGCCCTCGCCCTTGGGCAACACGATGGGGTCGTAGGGACCGCTCAGGCTGGACGGGAACTTGGTGAACACGGCCGGGATGGGCATCACGTCGAGGCCCGCTTCCTGGGCGTGCTTCCGGTAGTTCATGCCGATGGCGTAGACGGCCTGCGGCCCGGGCACAGGCGGGCCGAGGTGCACCTGGTCGACGGGGACGCCGCCGCCGAAGGAGCCGGTCTCGTGCATGACGAGGGCGCGGTCCCAATGGTCGGTGATCACCTCCATCGGGCTTCCCGGGATCTCGCCGCCCGACAGTTCGGCGAGGTCGTAGACCAAGCCGTCGACCAAAAGCGCGGCGCGGCCTCCCGCGTTGACGAACCTCATGGCAACGATCATCCCTCGCCGGAGCCGCCGGATGGCGGTTCTGGTCCGTTGATCCGGCGCTGGAGCGCCGGATCAACGGACCAGAACGACGAAATCAGACCTGGAGGACCTCGGCCTGCGAGGCGCGCTCGATGACCTTGTCGACCATGCCGTAGTCGCGGGCCTCATCGGCCGTGAACCAGCGGTCGCGGTCGGAGTCGGCCTCGATGCGCTCGATGGGCTGGCCCGTGTGGAAGGCGATGCGCTCGGCCATCATCCGCTTGAGGTAGACGATCTGCTCGGCCTGGATGGCGATGTCGGCCGCCTGGCCCTGCACGCCGCCGTGGGGCTGGTGCATGAGGATGCGCGAGTGCGGCAAGGCGTAGCGCTTGCCAGGGGCGCCGGCGCACAGGAGGAACTGGCCCATGGAGGCGGCCAGGCCCATGCACACCGTCGACACGTCGCACGAGACGAGCTGCATGGTGTCGTAGACGGCGAGGCCCGCGGTGACCGAGCCGCCGGGCGAGTTGATGTAGAGCGAGATGTCGCGCTCGGGGTCCTCGGCGGCGAGGAGGAGGAGCTGCGCGCACACGAGATTGGCGGAGGCGTCGTCGACCTGCGTGCCCAGGAACACGATGCGCTCGCGCAGCAGTCGCTGGTAGATGTCGAAGGAGCGGTCGCCGGGCATGAACTGGCCGTAGGCAGCAGGCAGGATCTCGGGCATGGGCCCGAGGGTATCGCCGCCCGGGGGCCTATGGTGTTGGCGCCGTGGGCGTGGCGGAATTGGCAGACGCGCCGGGTTTAGGTCCCGGTCCCTTCGGGGGTGGAGGTTCGAGTCCTCTCGCCCACACCCGGCAGGTTCCCGTGCAGGTCGCGGATGGCCTCGGCGATGCGGCGCAGTTGGTCGTACGACGGCGTGGCCCCGATGTGCCAGGCGCCGCAGACGAAGCAGCGGTACGGCGCCACCCGTCGCCCCTGCTCGCGCATGCGCTGGGCGACGATGCGGGCGCAGCGGGCGCCGTACGCCCGCTTGTGCCCGCACGAGTGGGCCATGGCTTCTGCGGTGGCCTGTTGCATGGCGCCTCCCGAGCTCTTCTGCTCTTACTACGTACGGGGCGCCGATTTCGTCGCGGCAATCGCCGGAATTTTTTCGAGCATCCACCAGCCGCCGAGCGACCGATGGGATGCTTCGACGGTGACCAAGGCACGGATGTTGGTGGCCGCGGGGGCGTTGGTCGGCACCTTCTTCGGGGGTGCGGCAACCGTCGGCGCACAGGACGACTACGTGCGAACGCGGCCCGCCACAGTGACCCGTGACCCGGTTCGCCCTGCTGCTCCGGCGGAGCCCGACACCAAGGTGCTGGGCCGGGTGGTGACCCGCAGCGCGCCGATCCCCATCACCGGCGGCGACGTGGCCGGCCTCGTGGCGGTCGGCATGGGCGCCATCGGCACGGGCACGCTGCTCCTGCGGCGCGGTCGACGTGCGCCTCGATGACCTGACCACCCCGGCGCTGCTCGTCGAGGCCGACGCCCTCGACGCCAACCTGTCGCTCATGGCCTCGGCCTTACCCGGCACGCGGATGCGGCCCCACGTCAAGGCCCACAAGTGCACCTCGCTGGCGCGCCGCCAGCGCGAGGTGGGGCACGTCGGCTTCACCTGCGCCACCGTGCGGGAGATGGAGGGAATGGCGGCGGCCGGGTTGGGCGACGACCTGCTGCTGGCCAACGAAGTGCTCGATGCCCGGCGACTCGGGGCACTGGCGGGCGCCGCTCGGGTGACGGTGGCCGTCGACTCGGAGGCGACGATCGAAGCCGCGGTCGCAGGCGGCGTGCGCGAGGTGGTCATCGACGTGAACGTCGGGCTGCCCCGGTGCGGGTGCCGTCCCGACGACGCCGGTCGGCTGGCGGCGTTGGCCCGTTCGCGTGGACTTCGGGTCCGAGGCGTCATGGGCTACGAGGGCCACGTGGTGGGCATCGAGTCGCGTGAGGTGCGGGCCGAGGGCGTGGCGGCATCGATGGCGCTCTTGCTGGCGGCAGCCGACGACGTTGCCGGTGACGACGGCATCGTGTCGGCCGGCGGCACCGGCACGTACGACATCAACCCGCAGGCGACCGAGATCCAGGCCGGGTCGTACGCGTTGATGGACACCACCTACGGGCGCTGCGGGCTCCCGTTCGAGCAGGCACTGAGCGTGCTGTCGACGATCATCTCGGTAGGCGACGGCTGGGTGGTGGCCGACTGCGGGCTCAAGTCGTTCGGCATGGACCACGGCAACCCCAGCGTGCCCGGCGCAACCGTCTGGTTCACGTCCGACGAGCACCTGACGTTCGCCCCCGAGTCGCCGCTCCAGGTGGGCGACCAGGTGCGGGTGCTGCCCGCCCACGTCGACCCCACCGTCGCCTACCACGAGGTGATGCACCTGGTGCGGGGCGACGACGTCGTCGAGACCTGGCCGGTCGACCTCCGCGGCTGGTAGCTACTGCCAAGTAAGGTAGGCGCCGCCTGGGGGGCAGGCGTTGCTGGGGTCGAGTCTGCTGTTGGTGTCTCGGTCGCTCCGCCGGTTGCTCCGGGCGTTCACGCGGACAATCAAGGAGCAACATGAAACGAGCACTTGCACTGCTGGCCACGATGGCTCTTGCCGGCCTTTGCGGCGTCGCACCGGCACAGGGGGCGCCATCCGACTGGTGTAGCGACGACACGCCGGGCCAGCTGGAGATCCCCATTCTCCCGTCGCCCGTCTATCTGGCGGCGACAGTCAATCCGCTCTACTCCCACGTCGAGCTGTGCTACCGAGCAGGTCCGGCAGCGGGCGCAATCGGCACCATTGTCGGACCCAACCGACCCAATCCGACGGGCGCCGTCGCCTGGGTCTACTGCGCCAGTGACCCCGGCGTGAGCCAGCCCGTCAACTGCGATGCGCTCAATTCGGTGTCGACGACACCGAACACTTCCGGAACGTCCGTGAGCCCGAGTGGGGCATTCATCGGATTCGAGATCCCGTTCCAGGTGTGCCTGGTCACCGCTGCGAACTGCAACGGCGGATCCCCGGAACTTCTGGCTACCGGTGTCGCAGTCGGTGGATTGGCCCCCGTCACCGGGCCTCCCGGATCTGTGGGCGCGGGCTACGGCCTCTCGTTCGTCGAGGTGTGGCTTAACGGGAGCATGGTGTACCGGCAGACGGGCGCTGGGGCCGGTGCCTTCGGGACGCCGGGCGTCCCTGGGCTTTCGACGCCGACGTTGGGTTCGACGCCGCCTTGCGTGATCGGTGGCCTGTGCCTTGACGGCAAGCTCGCCGTCACGGGTGCGACGACGACCGTCACGCTCGTCCTGCCCACGGGCACGACGCCGGTGCCGATCACAGTGCCGTCGGCGTGCATCGTGAACTTCGACGCGCCCTGCTGACCCACCGTCCCCGAGTACATAGGCCACCTCACCGGTGGTCTATGTACTCGGGAGTTGCACCGCCAGCGCCCGAAAGGCGCGGCCGCGGTGCGACAAAGAGTTCTTCTCCTCGAGCGTGAGCTCGGCGTACGTCCGGCCGTCGCCCTCGTCGGGTTGGAACACCGGGTCGTAGCCGAACCCCCCGTCGCCCCGAGCGACTTCAGTGATCACGCCGTCGACCACGCCTTCGGCCACCACCTCACGGCCGTCGGGGAACCGGGCCAGCGCCACCGTGCGGAAGCGGGCCCGGCGGTTCGACTGGCCCTCCATCACCCGCAGCAACTTGGCCACGTTGCTTGCATAGGTGGCGCCCTCGCCCGAGAAACGGGCCGAGTAGACGCCCGGCTCGCCGCCCAACGCCTCGACCTCCAAGCCGGTGTCGTCGGCCACCGCTGCGCTGCCCGTCGCCTCCACCAGCGCCACTGCCTTCAGACGGGCGTTGTCCTCCAGCGTGGTTCCCGTCTCCTCGACGTCGGGCACCTCGGCGGGCCGGGGCACCACGTCGAACCCGACCAGCAGCGCGGCGATCTCGCGGGCCTTGTCGGGGTTGGCGGTGGCGAGGACGAGCCGGGTCACCGGGCGGCGGGGGGCGTTGCCAACAGGGCCTGCTGCGCTTCGAGGATCGAGGCGATGCCGTGCTCGGCCAGCGCCAACAACTCGTCGAGCTCACCGCGGCTGAACGGCGCGCCCTCGGCCGTGCCCTGCACCTCCACGAAGCCGCCCGAGCCCGTCATCACCACGTTCATGTCGGTCTCGGCCCCGGCGTCCTCGGAGTAGTCGAGGTCGAGCATGGGCACGCCGCCGATGACGCCGACCGACACCGCCGCACAGGCGTCGAGCAACGGGTTGCGCTTGATCACGCCCCGCTGCTGCAACCGGGTGCAGGCGTCGTGCAATGCCACGTAGGCGCCGCAGATCGAGGCCGTGCGAGTGCCGCCGTCGGCCTGCAGCACGTCGCAGTCGAGCACGATCTGCACCTCGCCCAACGGCCGCATGTCGGTGACGGCCCGCAGCGCCCGGCCGATCAACCGCTGGATCTCCTGGGTGCGCCCGCTCTGCTTACCCTTGGCCGCCTCCCGGCTCACCCGCTCGGCCGTCGAGCCCGGCAGCATCGAGTACTCGGCGGTGACCCAGCCCTTGCCCGTCCCCCGCATCCACCGGGGCACGTCCTCCTCCACCGAGGCGGTGCACAGCACCCGGGTGCGGCCCATGCTCACCAGCACCGAGCCGGCGGCGAACTCGGTGTAGTCGCGCTCGAAGCGCAACGGCCGGAGGTCGTCGGGGGCGCGGCCGTCTCTGCGTGCGGTCACAGGGTGTACTCCTCGTTGGTGGTGGCGATCTCGACAGGCCCGCCGAAGGTGGCGGCCGCTTCCTCGGCGCTGCGCCGGCGGTCGACGGTGGGCCAGAAATGGGTGAGCAACAAACGGGCGGCACCTGCCTCGCGGGCGGTGCGGCCTGCCTCGGCGGCCGTCAGGTGGCGGGGGTCGCCTGTCTTGTCGCTGGTGTACGACGCCTCGCACAGCGCCAGGTCGAGCCCCTCCCCCAGGGCCGACAACGACCACGCCGGGCCGGTGTCGGCCGAGTAGCCGAACGACTTGCCGTCGCCGTCGATGCGGACGGCCAACGTCTCGGGCCGGTGGTCGGTACGCGAGAACCGCAGCCGCAGCCCGCCGATCGTCTCGTCGGACCCGTCGGCGATAACCTGCCAGTCGAACGTCGGCGCCATGTCTGTTGTGGCCTTGGCGCGCACGCCCGCTGGGGCGTACACGGGGATGTGGCGGCGGGGCTCGTCGCCGTACGTCATGGCCACCCAGTAGCCCTCGATGTCGCTCCAGTGGTCGGGGTGCTCGTGGCTCAGCACCACGGCGTCGATGTCGCCCAATCCGACGTGGCGTTGCAGGTTCGACATGGTGCCCGAGCCCGCATCGAGCCAGAGCGTCGTGCCCGCGCCGCGCACGAGGTAACCGCTGCACGCCTCCCCCGCCGCCGGATAGCTGCCGCTGCAACCGAGCACGGTGACGCTCAGGCCCACGACCACGCCTCCACGTCGGCCAGTTCAGGCCCGAACAACTGGGCGCCAAGCGACCGGAACCACTCGACGTCGCCCGACGACACCCATCGGTGCTGGCCCTTGCCTGCGGTGCGCGTGCCGAGGCCGGTGTCGTCGAGGATGCTCAAGACCTCGAACGCCGTCTCCTCGGCCGACGACACCAGCACCACCTCACGGCCCATGACGTCACCGATGGTGCGAGCGAGGAACGGGTAATGGGTGCAGCCGAGCAACAGGGTGTCGACGCCTGCCTGCTTGACCGGGGCCAAGAGGCGTTCGGCCAGCACGTGCACCTGCTCGCTGTCGGTCTCCCCCCGCTCCACGAACTCCACGAAGCCCGGGCACGCGCTGCACGTCAGTTCCACCTCGGCCCGGCTGGCGTGCACGGCCCGCTGGTAGGCGCCCGAGGCCATCGTGCCCACGGTGCCGATGACCCCGACCCGGCGGTTGCGGGTGGCGGCCAGCGCGGCGCGCACCCCAGGGTCGATCACGCCGACGATGGGCACCTCGTGCTCGAAGCGCAGGAGATCCAACGCAGCAGCGGCCGCCGTATTGCAGGCGACGACGACCATCTTCACGTCGTGGCGTTCGATCAGCATGCCGGTGATCTGGCGAGCGAACTCGCGCACCTCGTCGAGCGGCCGGGGCCCGTACGGGTAGCGGCCGGTGTCGCCGAAGTAGACGATGTCCTCGCCGGGGAGGAGGTCGATGAGGGCGCGGGCGACGGTCAGCCCGCCGAAACCGCTGTCGAACACGCCGATGGCCCGGTCGTCCATTGGGCCCGCAGGCTACGACAGCCGACCGGGGCTACCAGTAGTTGATCTCGCGGGCGCGGGCGGTGACGTCGGCCAGGTCCGCGGTCCACGCCTCGCTCGACAGGTACTTCCACCCGGCGTCGGGGAACAGCGTGACGACCACGCCCTCGTCGATGTCGGCCGCGCACTTGATCGCACCCATGAGCGCGGCGCCCGACGAGATGCCGGAGAACACGCCGACCTCGATGAGCCGGCGGGTGCCGAGGATCGATTCCTCGGGGCCGACCACCTTCTTGCGGTCGAGCAGGTCGGGGTCGAAGACCGGCGGGATGTAGCCGTCGTCGAGGTTGCGCAGGCCGTCCACCATCTCCCCCGACGGCGGCTCGACGGCCCAGATCTGCACGGCCGGGTTGCGCTCCTTGAAGAACCGAGAGCAGCCCATGAGGGTGCCGCTGGTGCCCAGGCCTGCCACGAAGTGGGTGATCTCGGGGCAGTCGCGCCAGATCTCGGGAGCGGTGCCCTCGTAGTGCGCCTTGGGGTTGGCGGGGTTGGCGTACTGGTAGAGGAAGGCCCACTCGGGGTGCTCGGCGGCCAGGCGCTGGGCCATGCGCACGGCGCCATTGGAACCTTCCGACCCGGGCGACTCGATGATCTCGGCGCCCCACACCTGCAGGAGCTGCTTGCGCTCGGGCGACACGTTGGTGGGCAGCACCGTCTTCATGGGGTAGCCCTTGATGCGGGCCACCATGGCCAGGCCGATGCCGGTGTTGCCCGACGTGGGCTCGATGATCGTCTGGCCGGGCGAAAGGGTGCCGTCCTTCTCGGCCGTCTCGATCATCGACAGGGCGATGCGGTCCTTGACCGAGCCGCCGGGGGTCTGGCCTTCGAGCTTGGCCAGGATGCGCACCCGCGGGTTGGGGCTGAGCGTGCTCAGGTCGAGCAGCGGGGTGTTGCCGATGAGGTCGAGGACGTTGCCGTAGACGGCCACTGCCCTATCCCGCGCCTCCGGCGACGGCGGGCAGGACCGAGATCACGTCGTCGTCGCCCACCTTGGTGTCGAGCTTGTCGAGGTAACGCACGTCGTCGTCGTTCACGTAGACGTTGACGAACTTGTGCAGCGCCCCGTCCTCGGTGACGACCTGGCCCGCGAGGCCGGGGAACTGGCGCACCAGGTCCTCGAACACCTCGCCCAGCGTCGAGCCGTTGGCTCGGATGGAGCCCTGCCCACCCGCGTGCTGGCGCAGGATGGTCGGCAAACGGACTTCGACGGCCACAGTTCCTCCCGGTGTTCGAACGAGTGAATGCTACCGACGTTCGAGAACAACCGGCTCTTCGGTGATCTTCCCGTCCACGATCCGGTACGACCGCACCACCGGCGCCAGGTCGCGCAGCGACACCAACACGTAGTGCCACGTGGGGTCGGGAGCCTGGGCCACGTCGGTGGGCGACGGGTACGCGTCGGTGTGGGTGTGGGAGTGGAAGACGCCGAGGATGGTGAGCCCGTTGTCCTCGGCGTCGCGGTCGGCCTTGAGGAAGTCTGTGCCGTTGACGGTGTAGACGCGCGACGACGCGGCGTCGTTGCGCGTGGGGTAGCAACGCTCGGCCTTGCCCGTCTCGGCGTCGCCTGCCAGCAGGCCGCACGCCTCCAAGGGCAGGCCGTCGTAGCAGTGGCCGACCATGCGCTGGTAGACGTCTTCGGAGAGCCGGAGCATCGGGGCGGCACGCTACCCTCGCCTCCCTATGCCGCCCAAGGGCACCAGGCCGGTCGCGCAGAACCGCAAGGCTCGGCACGACTACGACGTGCTCGAGACCTTCGAGTGCGGCATCGCGCTCCAGGGCAGCGAGGTGAAGTCGTTGCGCGACGGCAAGGTGCAGCTGCGCGATGCCTACGCCCGGGCCGAGGGCGGCGAGGTGTGGTTGTACGGGGTGCACGTGTCGCCGTACGTGCATGCCAACGGGTTCGGGGCCCACGACCCCGATCGGAAACGCAAGCTGTTGCTGCACCGGCGGGAGATCGACGAGCTCGACGAGCGCACCAAGCAGGACTCGTTGACCCTCGTGCCCCTGTCGATCTACTTCAAGGACGGACGGGCCAAGATCGAGCTCGCCTTGGCCCGGGGTCGCAAGACGTACGACAAGCGACATGCCATCGCCGAGCGCGACGCCGCTCGCGACATCGAACGTGCGTCGGCCCGAGGCCGGCGCGGGGAAGACTGAGGTCGCCATGCCCGAGCTGTTGGAGCACGAACGGCTGATCGTCAGCCAGAAGGCCAAGCTCATCGAGCTGACCAACGAGTACAAGATCCGCGACGAGCAGGGCAACGAGGTCGGTGCCATCCGCCAGGAGGGGCAGTCCGGGTTGCGCAAGCTCCTGCGCCTGGTGAGCAGCATCGACGCGCTGCTGCCGGTGACGCTGTCGGTGTACGACGCCGGCGGCCGGAAGGTGGCCGGGCTGCGGCGGGGGGCGACGGTCTGGAAGTCGAAGATCGAGGTCACCGACGGGTCAGGCGGCGTGGTCGGGCGGTTGGTGCAGGAGAACATGGTGGGCAAGGTCCGCTTCGGCATCGAGGGCGCCGGCGGGGTGCGGCTCGGCGAGATGAAGGCGGAGAACTGGCGGGCGTGGGACTTCGCCATCAGCGACATCTCGGGGGCCGAGGTGGCCCGCATCACCAAGAAGTGGGCGGGCCTGGGCAAGGAGATGTTCACCACCGCCGACAACTACGTCGTCGAGCTGACGCCGCAGGCAACAGGGCCGCTCCGCCTGATCGTCCTGGCTGCCGCCGCCGGCATCGACACCGCCCTCAAGCAGCAGGGCGGCTGAGCCGGGGTCGGGCGCCGGTACACTGGGGCCTGTTGCACCTTGACATGGGGGTGATCGGCTTCGACTTCGGTGGTCGAGGCAGGAGAAGCGAGCCGTGGTCTCCGGAGCCACGTTAAAGAGCCGGAACAAAAAACAAATGCCGGCTATGAGCCTGCACTCGCTGCCTAAACAGTAGCGACGGTCGCCCGGTCCCAGCCCTGCGGACCGGATGCGAACGCCATCTTGTAGGGCTTACCTGTCCACCTTCGTCGGTGAGGCGGACAGGGACACCTCAGCCGACTGGGGCCCCTCACCGTTGCCGGTGGTGAGGAGGGGCCTGAGATCCAAGCACCGGATGCGCTCGGAGAAGTCCTGCTGAGAAGCTGAAGGACGCGGGTTCGATTCCCGCCACCTCCACTCCGCTTGTCTTTGTACTAACACCGGTCGCGGCTGAGCCACCAGGCTCGGCCGCTGTCGCGTCCGGGCCGTGGGCCTGGGAGCCGGGATTGCTCCGAATTGGTGCGCAAAGATGTCGACCGATCACCGTGCATCGCTGTCCGAGCGGTCGTCCGGTCGTGAGCCGGGCTGGCTAAACGGCCGTAGCACCGAGTCGACCAACCAGTTCACCAGGACAACGCGCGCGATGCGGTTCAGCGTCTCGTACCGCACAGAGTCCTCGATTACACCTCCGTGCAGACCTCCCATAACGGCGGTGTCGAGGTCGTCGAAGAGCACGCCACCATGGGCAACCTTCGACCGAGTCCGGTAGAAGTCGCGGCGCTCACTTGCAGCCGTCCCTGGCGCGTACCTATCCACGAGGCGGCGGAACCGCGCCGAGGGGCCCTCTCCCTTTGCCTCGCCGGTAGGCGGGTCGAGCAACGCCTCAAGAGCCTGCACGAGGGCGAGAAAGGCGGCCGACCGCGATTCGTGGCGTACGCGGTGCGAGTGCGCGAACCAGTAGGCACCGCGCAGAAAGCGTGCCTGCTGATCGCCCTGTAGGAGTTCGAAAGCGTCGAGCATGCCGCCAGCAGCGTCCGGCACGGTGAATACGTCGTCGAACTGGATGCCAAGTCGACCGTAAACGTCGAGCACCGGTGCGGTCGGCATGACCTCGTCGATGTCGCGGAAATCGTCCGCGTACCGTTCGAAGCCGGGGATGTGGTAACCGCGCTTTTGGTACGTCGGGACTAGTTCGCTAGTCAACTCCTGCGGGAAAACCCAGGCAAACGTCGTGAAATGGGTCAGCCACTGGAGCTGCCAGCCCATGACCACGTTGAGCACCAGCCGTGCTGCCTGCACGGCGTGTTCGCTCCGGGTGGCCTGCAGCAGGAAGTCATCCGACCGACGATGGCGCACCTCCAAAATCACCGGGTGATCGCCCAGAAGAGCACCAGGTTTCGGCGCCTCGGGCGGCGGCTCGCCGAGCTGAACGAAGTTCCGGTGTCGCCAGCCGCCGCGGGTGGGCACGGGCGCGAACATCACCGAGCGGGACACGACTTCTGCGGCTTCGCCAGCCGCCGCCGCGATCGCGTCGACCAGCGCGTCTCGCTCTGCCGCCGTCAGCGCGTCTCCTGGCTTCAGCGCCACTAGGTTCCCACGTCGGTAGGAAAACACGACCGCAGCGCCCTGCTCACCGAAGTAAGTGACTGCGCGTCGGTCGCCCTGACCCGACATGAACAACGCGCCCACAATGCACCGAAGCTCGTGCTCGGGAACGACGGCGAGGAGTTCCTGTAGGCCGATCTCGAATGGGTCTATCCGACCACGGTACCTTCGAGGTCGTGATCAACGCCGACTGTCGCCTTGGCGACGTACTGATCGCCGATCGTGGCAGCGCCACGGTGCAAAAGCGGATCCGCGAGCCCCAGATCGTCGTGCAGCACTACCTCATCGTCGCGCCACCGGAGCCCGGGGGCAATGGCGCGAACGGCGCATCGCACCTCGTCAATGTCGTTGCGCGGAGCCCACGGATCACCTGCACAAACCGGAAGTTAGCGATCCCTTCTTCGTCCTTCCGAGGCAGCGCCGCGGTCGCCCAGCTGTACCCCGCTGCGACCGTTACCGTGGCGGTCGTGCCCGGTGCGCCTCGGAGACGCTTGTCACCCCTCGCAGGCCGGTTGCTCTGGGAGCTGGAGGAGGCGGGCGCCGACGAGGTGACCACCCTTCGGGCGACGTTCCCAGAGGTGACGGCGGCCGAGATAGAGGCGACGGTGCTCGACCTCAGTCGCCAAGGCCTCGTCTACGTCGAGGGGGATGTGGCCGACGGGTCGAGCGAGGTCGTACTCACCGAAGCCGGGCGGCAAGCCCTGACCGAGTGATCCCATGCCGCTAACAAGAGCTGCCCCTTCGTCGGGCACGATGAGAGGCGTGGCGAAGTGGACCGACGAGGAACGGGCGACGGCGGCCGCCCGGCTGCGGTCGCAACTGCTCTCCGGCCCGCCCGCCTCTGCGGTCAAAGACGTGGTCGGGCGCCTGCTCGCCGTGCAGGCCCAGGACCCACGCGGGTTTCGGCTCGCCGTTCGCTGCCGCTCCACCGGCCTCACCGCCGCCGATGTCGACCAGGCACTGAGCGACCAGCGTTCGGTGGTGGTGACCTGGCTCAACCGGGGCACGCTGCACCTCGTCCGGGCCGAGGACTACTGGTGGCTCCATCCGCTCACCACACCGCAACTCGTCACGACCAGCGAACGGCGCCTGCGCCAGGAGGGCGTGTCGCCGCAACAGGCAGAACGGGGCATCGCCATCGTCGTCGAGGCAGTGGCCACGGACGGGCCGCAGACCCGCCACCAACTGCGCAGCAGGCTGGACGCTGAGGGCATCCCCAACCGCGGCCAAGCCCTCGTCCATCTCCTCCTGGCGGCCAGCCTGCGCGGGCACCTGGTGCGTGGCCCGGTCGTCGACGGCGAGCACGCCTTCGCTTCGGTCGCAGCGTGGCTCGGCGCAGCGCCCCCACCGCTCGACCGCGACGCCGCCCTGGGCCGGCTGGCCGAGCGGTACCTGGCGGGCCACGCCCCCGCCGAGCCCCGCGACTTGGCCAAGTGGGCGGGCATCACGCTGGGCGACGCCCGCCGTGCCTTCGAGCACGGCGCCGACGTGCAAGCCCCGCAGGGAGAGGTCCCCCCGCCCCGGCTGCTCGGTGCGTTCGACCCGCTGCTGCACGGGTGGGCGTCACGGGAGCTGTTCGTAGGCCACCACGCGGGCGTCGTCACCAGCAACGGCGTCTTCCGGCCAGTGGCCCTCGTCGACGGCCGGGTCGTCGCCACCTGGTCGATGCCCGGCGGCCGCGTCGAGCTCACGCCCCTGGAGCCCGTCGCCGCCGAAGCCCGGGCCGCCCTCGACGCCGATGCCGCCGACGTGGAGCGTTACCTCGGCTTGCAGACGTAGATCAGGTTGAAGACGTCCTGCGGCAGCTCGTGCACCGACACCGACGTGAACCCGGCCGCGGCCAGCATCTCGCACGCCAACTCCCGTCCCCACGCCGTGCCCAATCCGGCGCCACCCGCGGCCAGCGACACCGACATGCAGTGCATCACGCTGATGCCGTAGAGCATGGGGGCCAGCGGGTTGTCGAGGTTGTTCGCCAAGTCGCTCGACGCCTTGATGTCGACCATGAAGAACGTGCCGTCGTCGGCCAGCGCGTCGTGCGCCCGCCGCAGCACGCCTGCGGGATCGGCTTGGTCGTGTACGGCGTCGAAGGCAGTGACGAGGTCGAACCGCGCCGTGGCAGGCAGCTGCGCCACGTCGTGCCGTTCGAAGCGGACGTTGTCGAGCCCCCATGCTTGCGCCTCGCGCCGACCTGCCTCCAAGGCGTCCTCGGCGATGTCGAAGCCCACGAACGTCGATGCCGGGAACGCCCGCCCCAACAGGTTCACCACATGCCCGGCTCCGCAGCCGAGGTCGGCGGCAGTGATGCCCTGGCGCAACCGCTCCACCAGCCCGGGGGCGGCGGCCAGGAAGCCGTCGACCAGGGCCTCGTCGTAGGTCCGCCTGCCGACCTCGTCCATGGTGGTGGTGAACTCCGGGCGATAGCAGTCGTACGGGACCCCCGCGCCGGTGCGGAACGCCTCGGTCACGGCACCGACGTGGCGTGCCAAGTCGCCCACCAAGGGCGCCAGGACAGCGAGGTTCGACGAGCCGCCCCCGGTGAGCAGCAGCGCATGCTCGACAGGGAGCGTGAAGGTCCCCGCGTCGGGGTCGTAGCGGAAGATCCCCGCGGTGCTGACCGCCCCCAGCCACTCCCGCACGTAGCGCTCCGACAGGCCCGCTCGCTCGGCCAGTTCGGCCGAGGTGGCGGGCCCGGCCGCGGCCGCCTCGAACAGGCCGGTGCGATGGCCGATGTCGATCATCAGGGTGACGACCCCGGCGGTCACGGTGCCCGCGATGCGGCCCGCGAACTCTTCGACGACGGCAGGGTCGAACGGCGGCATCTCAGTCGTGGTCATGAGGCGATTGTGGGCCGACCCGCCGTCGGTCACCATGCCTTCGGCCTCGCTCGTTCTGTGCAATTCGACATGGACACCGCCCACCCGATGGGCGAACCTGAAGCATGGGCTGCACGGCATGCGGAGCCGACAACCGCGCCGACGCGGCGTACTGCGCCTCCTGCGGCAACCGCTTGTGCCCGACGTGTGGGGCCGCCACCCCGGCTCGCGCCCGCTACTGCGACTCGTGCGGCACGGCGACGGCGGCCGCACCTGCGGGCGAAGACGCCGAGCGCCGTCCCGTCACCGTGCTGTTCGCCGACGCCGCGGGCTCCACCGCCTTGACCCAGCGCATCGGCGACGAGGAAGCGTACCGCCTCATGCAGCGCGCCGTGGCGCACATGGTCCAGGCGGTCGAACGCCACCACGGCACGGTGACGCAGTTCCGCGGCGACGGCGTGATGGCGTTGTTCGGTGCGCCCGTGGCCCGCGAACACTCCGCGGTCGATGCCGTGGTGGCTGCCTTGGAGCTTCAGGACGAACTGGGCCGCCTGTCCGACGAGTTGGCCGAGCGCCTTGGCGCCACCTGCCCCTTCCGCATCGGCATCCACACCGGCCCCGTGGTCGTCGGCCGGTTGGCCGACCGGGTGGTCGTCGACATCACCGCCGTGGGCGACACCGCCAACGTGGCGGCCCGGTTGGAACAGGCGGCCGAGCCGGGCACGGTGTACATCTCCGAGGCCTCGTGGCGAGTGGTGCGCGACTTCGTCGCATGCGCCCCGGTGGGTGCGCTGCGCGCCAAGGGCGTGGGCGAGCCGGTCGTCGCCTACCGCGCCCTGCGCCGCACGGCGGTGCGGTCGCGATTGGAAGCGGCGTCGGCCCGCGGCCTGTCTCGTTTCGTGGGCCGCCACCGAGAACTGGCACTGCTGGAAGCCATGGTGGGACGCAACCAGGCTGTGCTCGTGGTGGGCGAAGCAGGCATCGGCAAGAGCCGCTTGCTGATGGAGCTCCGCGTTCACGTCGGTGACCGCGTGCGGTGGGTCGAGGGCCATTGCCGGGCGACCGGGGCGGGCACGCCGTGGCTGCCCGTGGTCGACCTGCTGCGCAACGCGCTCGGCGTCGACGAAGCCACCGATCCCGCAGCAGTGGCCACCGCCGTCGACGCCACGATGGTCGGTCGGCCCGACGCCGCGCCGTACCTGAAGTGGTTGTTGCGGGCGGTCGGCGACGACGCCGTCGATCCTGAGCCGCAGAGCCGCCGGGCCGCGATTCACGACGCGCTGCGTGCCTTTGCCGACGAGGTCGCCGAACACGGGCCGGTGGTCGTCGCCGTGGAAGACCTCCACTGGGCCGACGACGCCTCCCAGGCCGCGGTGGCCGCCATGGCCGACGCACCCGTGCTGCTCCTCGCCACCGCTCGTCCCGGCTACGAGGCGGGCGCCATCGACATCTGGACGACGAAGCTCGGCCTCGACCAACTCGCCCCCGACGACGCCGCCGCCCTCGCGGCCGGTGCGCTGGGGGTCGACACGCTGCCCGCCGAGGTGTGCGACCTGGTGGCCGCCCGCACCGACGGCAACCCGTTGTTCGTCGAGGAGGTGGCGGCGGCGCTGGCCGAGACGGGCGCCGTGCGGCGCGACGGCGACGGGTGGGCGCTGGGGCCCGGGGCCGACGCCCTCGCCGTCCCCACCACGCTCGAAGAGGTCATCCTCGCTCGCATCGACCGGCTCGACCCCGAGGCTCGCGCCGCCCTGCAACTGGCCGCTGTCATCGGCCGCGAGTTCACCCGCACGTTGCTCGAACGCATCGCCCGCCTCGACCACCCGCTCGACGGCCACCTCGGTGAGCTCACGCGGCTCGAACTGATCCGCCAGAAGTCGCACATGCCGGAGCTCACGTTCCTCTTCAAGCACGCGCTGACCCATGAGGTGACGTACTCCACGCTGCTGGCCGACCGCAGGCGCCAACTGCACCGCGTCGTCGCCCTCGCCATCGAGGAGCTCTACGGGCCGCGCGTCGACGAGGTGGCGGACGAGCTCGCCCGCCACTGGACGGAAGCAGGCGACGAAGGGCGCGCCCTCGACTACCTCGACGCCGCTGCCGGGCGGGCCTTGTCGACCTTTTCGGTGCGGGAGGCGCGGGCGTACTTCCGTACGGCCGTCGACCTCTGCCGCCGCATCGACGATGCCCGCTTGGCCACCTTCGCCGCGGGCCTGGGCCAGTCGCACCTGGCAGCAGGCGACATGGACGACGCATGGCAGGCCTTCGACGAAGGGGCGGTCGCCGCCCGCCTGGCCGGCGACCGCGACGGCGAGGTCGTGAACCTCGGCTGGCGGGCCTACTGCGAGGTGTTCACTTACCGCTTCGACGCCGCCGAAGGCACCCTCGACGCAGCCACCGCTCCCCCCGCTCCCGACTCGGCCGACGCCCGGCTGTTCGCCCTCGCCGTGCGACGCGTGCTGGCCGACGTCACCGGGCGCCTCGACCATGTCCCCGCTTTGGAAGCGGCCGCCGCTCCCTTGGTGGCGCACGTCGGGCCGATGGCGTGGAGCATGTGGCAGGGCATGGTGGAACTACGAGCGAACTGGCGAGCCCAATGGGAAGACATCGGCCCGTTGCTCCATCGTTTCCCGGAACTGCCCAACCTCGTCGATCGAGCCGCCACGTTGTGGACGTCGGGAATGGCTGCCGCCGGGCGGGGTGACTACGTGGCCGCCCTCGACCTGCTGCGCCGCCAACTCGACATGGCCGAACGGCTGGGCGAGGTGGCGTTCCGCGCCCGCGCCTTGAACACCGTCGGCTGGGTGCACGGCGACCTGGGTGACCTCGACGGTGCCGTGGCGTGGAACGAGCGCTGCCTCGAGTTCCTCGTCACGTGTGGCATGCCCGACGTGGAGATCGAGTCGAATGCCCGCCTGAACCTGGCCGACGCCCACCTCGCCGCAGGCCGCCTCGACGAGGCGGCCCGGGAGTTGCAGGTGGTCGAACGGGTGGTGCGCCGACCGTCGTCGCCCGGCGACCAGTGGATGCGGTGGCGGTATTCGCAGCACTGGTTCCACACGGCGGGCGAACTGGCGTTGGCCCGAGGCGCGGTCTCCGACGCCGCCGCCTTGGCCGATGAGTGCTTCGCTGCGGCCCGCGAGACCGACAGCCCCAAGAACGAGGTGAAGGGGCTGCGCCTGCGGGGCCAGTGCCTCCTCGCCGCGGGCGACACGACCGGCGCCCTCGGCGCGCTGGGCGAAGCGGGCGCGCTGGCCGAAACGGTGCGCAACCCGCCGCAGCTGTGGCGCACCTTGACGGCCTTGGCCGAAGCCCGGCGAGCCGCAGGTGACGGTGCGGGCGCGGCAATCGCAGCCAAAGGCGCCGAGGAAGCGATCGGCACCGTGGTGGCAACCTTGGGGGCACATCCGCTCGCCGCCGTCCTGGCGCAGTCGGCCGACGCCCAGGCGGCGCGGGCGTACGCATGAGCGAGCTCGCCGCACTGGGGCGTCCTCGCCACTACCGCAAGGGCGCCGTGCTGTTCGCCGAAGGCGACCGCGCCGACCGCGTCATCGTGGTGGTCGCAGGGCAGGTCAAGGTGACCAGGGCGACCGACGCCGGCCGCGAGGTGGTGCTCGCCGTGCGCGGACCGGGCGAAGTGCTCGGGGAACTCTCCGCCGTCGACGGCGGCGCCTGTTCGGCGACCGCGGTGGCGCTGGAGCCGGTCGACGCCAGGATCATCCCCGCTTCTGCGTTCCGCGCGTACCTGGCCGAGCAACCGGGCGCCGCCTACCGGCTGTTGGAGGTCGTCGTCGGCAGGCTCCGGGAAGCGGACCGGGTCCGCGTGGAATTCGGCGGCCTCGACACCGTGGCCCGCGTGGCCAGCCGCCTGTCGGAACTGGCCCGGGAGTACGGCGCGCCGGTGGCGGGCGGGACGGAGATCGCCCTGGCCCTGTCGCAGGACGAGCTCGCAGGCTGGGTGGGTTCGTCGCGCGAGGCGGTAGCCAAGGCGCTGCGACAGTTGCGCGATCTCGGCTGCATCGAGACGGGTCGTCGCCGCATCGTGGTGCGCGACCTCGCCCGCTTGGAGCGTCTCGTCGCCTGAAGTTGCGTAGAAATCGCGCCGTTTTCCGGCGCGATTTCTACGCAAGGTCGGCAGGGGTCAGGCGGCGTAGGGGCGGGCCTGGCGGGCGGTCCGCAGTGCAGCGCCCCACCACGCCAGCTGGTCGAGCATCGTCTTCGCCGCGGCGTCGGCGCCGGTCGGTTCGTGGGTGCGGGCGTCGTCGTCGAAGAGCGCCCACGGGTTGTGGAGGCTGACGACGTCGCGGATGGTGGTGGCGTGCAGTTCGGCGAACACCTGCCGCAGTTGCTCCACCGCACGTAGCCCGCCGCTCATCCCTCCGTACGACACGAAGCCGACGGGCTTGGCTTGCCACTCCTTGTACGCCAGGTCGATGGCCTGCTTCAGCGGCGCCGGGTAGCCGTGGTTGTACTCGGGGGTCACCACGACGAAGGCGTCGGCCGCCGCCAAGCGGTCGCGGTAGCGCTCCACCGCACGCGTCGGCTTGGGCGCCAGGACAGCAGGCAGGTCGGCCTCGGCCAGGTCGATGACGTCGAGGGCGAAGCCGCCGTTCGTGCGCACGGCCGTTTCGAACCAGCGCGCTACCCGAGGGGCGAAGCGCCCTTCGCGGGTACTTCCGATGATCACTGCCAGGTTGAGTTCGTGCTGTTCGCTCATGGGCAGTACCTTAAAAGTTGAAGTTAACTTTAAGTCAAGGGTATTTTGTCCGTCATGGACTTGAGCATCGGCGAGGTCAGCGAACGCACCGGCGTGGCGCCGTCGGCCCTGCGCTTCTACGAGTCACAAGGCCTCGTCTCCGCCGAGCGCACCGACAGCGGCCAGCGCCGGTTCCACCGCGACGTCCTCCGCCGGGTGGCCTTCGTGCGCGTCGCCCAGCAACTCGGCCTCACTCTCGACGAGATCCACGAGGCACTCGCCTCGCTCCCCGACGGCCGCACCCCTACCCAGCGCGACTGGGAGCGGCTGGCGGCGTCGTGGCGGCCTCGCCTCGATGCCCGCATCGCCATGCTGGAGCGCCTGCGTGACCGCCTGACCGGGTGCATCGGCTGCGGGTGCCTGTCGTTGCGGGCGTGCCGCCTGCTCAACCCCGACGACGAGGTGGGCGCTCGCGGCCCCGGTCCGCGCTATGTGCTCGACGACGACTGAGGCGCGCGACGCTGGCGAGCATGCGCCTGCGCCGTGAGCCACCGCCGTTGCGTCCTGCCACCGTGCGCACCACGGAGCGGCTGAGCCCGCGTTTGATGCGGGTCACATTCGAGGTCGAGGGCTTCACCGTCGAGCAGCCCGCCGCCAGCGTGCGCCTGCTCCTCCCCTCCCCCGGCACCGACGAGCTGGTCATGCCCACGTGGAACGGCAACGAGTTCCTGCTCCCCGACGGCAGCCGCCCGATCCTGCGCACCTTCACGCCCCGCCACGCCGACGGGGCCACGCTCGCCATCGACGTCGTCCTCCACGGGACCGGGGTGGCGTCGCAGTGGGCAGAGACGGTCGGGCCGGGTGCGTCCGCTGCGCTCTCCGGGCCGGGCCGGGGCTACGACGTCGACCCCGAGGCGCCCGCCTACCTGCTCGGCGGCGACGAGACCGCAATCCCTGCCATCAGCCAACTGCTCGACGCCCTGCCCGAGGCGACGCCGACGCAGGTTTTGATCGAAGCCCCTCCCGACGCCCGCCTCCCGATGAAGCGCTCGGTGACATGGCTCGACGGCCCGGTCGCCGACGCCATGTCCGGCGTCGACATCGCGCCAGGCACCCGCATCTGGATGGCAGGCGAGGCCGCCGAGGTGCAGCGCATCCGCAAGCACCTGTTCGAAGAACGCGGCATCCCTCGCACGCAGGCCTCGGTGCGCGGCTACTGGAAGCGGGGCCGCGCCGGCGGCGACGACGCCGCCTAGCTTCCGCCCGAAACGGCGGGGAGCACGGTGACCTCGACACCGTCGGGCACCACGGCATCGACGCCGCCCAGGTCGCGGGCGTTGTCGGCGCCTACGAACACGTTGACGTGGCGCCGCAGCACGCCGGCCTCGTCGCGCACCCGGCGGCCGACGCTCGGGTGCACGGCAGCGACGGCATCGATGACGGCGGCGACGGTGGCAGGGGCCGGAACGTCGACTTCCACCTCGGCGGCACCGCCCGCGTGTTCCCGCAGCGCGGCGGCCAGGCGCACGACGACGGTCAGGACAGGATCCCCGTCTTCACGCACAGCACGGGCGGCAGGTGGCGGGCGAGCTCCTGCCACGACTCGCCCGCGTCGGGCGAGCCGAACACTTCGCCGGTGCGGGTGCCGAAGTAAAGCCCTGCGGGGTCGAGGCGGTCTGCGGTGAAGCCGTCGCGCAACACGGTGAGGTAGGCGCCCTCCTGGGGCAGGCCGTTGCCCAAGGCGTCCCACGACTCCCCGCCGTCGGTGGTGCGGTACACCCGCATGCGGCCCTCCGGCGTGCACCGGAAGAAGTCGCCCTCCAACGGCAGCACGTAGGCGGTGCCGGGCCGGTTGGGGTCGACGACGACGGGAAAGCCGAACGTCGACGGCAGGGCGTCGGCCCCGATTTCCTGCCATGTGCCGCCGAAGTCGTCGGAGCGGTACACGCCCCAGTGGTGCTGGAGGAACAGGGTGTCGGGCTCGGTGGGATGGCGGTCGACCTTGTGCACGCATTGGCCGAACTCCACGTCGGGGTCGGGCAGGAACACCGCCTTGATGCCCCGGTTTGCGGCCTCCCACTGGGCGCCGTCGAGGGTGCGGTAGAAGCCTGCGGCCGACACGGCGACGGCCATGCGGGGCCCGCCCGTGGGGTCGGGGATGATCGTGTGGAGGCACAGGCCGCCGCCGCCCGGCTGCCACTGGGGCCGGTGCTCGTGGTTCCACAGCCCTTCGTCGAGACGGAACGTGGTGCCCCCGTCGTCGGAGCGGAACAGGGCGGCGGGCTCCACGCCCGCGAACACCACGTCGCCCCCGGCGGGCAGCAGCTGCCACACCCGGGCCAACGCCGCACCGGTCGACTCCGGGAAGCGCAGGGTGTCGGCGTCGGGCTCGGTCCACGTGGCGCCGAGGTCGTCGGAGCGGTACACCGACGGTCCCCAATGCGAGCTGGTGGCGCCCACCAGCAGGCGTCCCCCCGGCGTGAGCGCAGCGGCGTAGATCTCCTCGCCCTTGAAGAACGGCCCCGCCGTCGTCCACTGCGTGCGGTCAGGTCCAGACGAAAGGGCGAACAGCCCTTTGCTGGTACCCACCAATACGACGACGTCGCCTGCCGATGCTTCGATCATCTGGCGGATGCTACGACGCCACCGGCCGGGTCATGGTTCGAGGATCACCACGGGGATGTCGCGGTCGGTGCGGCGCTGATACGCGTCGTAGCCCTTGTAGCCGGCGATGACCTGCGGCCACAGCGTCGCCTTCTCCTCGGCGCTGGCCACCCGTGCCTTCATGCGCCGCGTGCGTCCCTCCAGCACCACTTCGACGTCGGGGTTGTCACGCAGGTTCAGGAACCACGTGGGGTGCCGCGAGTCGCCGCCGTACGACGCCACCAGCACCACTGTGTCGTCGTCGTGCATCGGCGTGGTGAGCATGGTTGTGCGGGCTTTTCCGCTCTTGCGCCCCGTGGTGGTGATCAGGAGCGTGGGCATCCCGAAGAGCTTCCCGCCCACCCGTCCGTCGGTCAGCCGGAAGACGGCGGCGTGCGCGGTTGTAACGCCGCGGGCGACGACGTCCTTGAGGTTCAAGCGTCGCCTCCTTGGGCGAGCTCACGGCGTTCGGCCCGCAGGCTCGCCCAGATGGTGACGGCGAGCACCACGGCGATGACGGTCAGGCTGACCCACGTGGGGAAGTGGACCCATTCCACGATCATCATTTTCACCCCGACGAAGGCGAGGATGACGCCCAAGCCCTGGTTGAGGTAGCGGAACCGGCCCGCCATGCCCGACAACAGGAAGTACAGCGCCCGCAGGCCGAGGATGGCGAAGGCGTTCGAGGCGAACACGATGAACGGCTCGCGGGAGACGGCGAGGATGGCGGGGATGGAGTCGACGGCGAAGACGACGTCGGTGGTCTCCACCAGCAGCAGCACGGCAAACAGCGGGGTGGCCAGCAGCTTGCCCGAGCGGCGGGTGAAGAGCTTCTGCCCGTCGTACTCCGGCGTGGAGGGAACGACCCGGCGCACGATGCGCATGACGACGCTCGACTCCGGATGCACCTCGGCGCCCTCGTGGCGAGAGATCTTCCAGGCCGTGTAGAGGAGGAAGGCGCCGAAGACGTAGAGGATCCAGTCGAAGGCCTCGAGCAGGGCGACGCCGGCGAAGATGAAGATGGCGCGCAGGACGAGCGCCCCGAAGATGCCCCAGAAGAGCACCCGGAACTGGTAGCGCTTGGGCACGGCGAAGAAGCCGAAGATCACCGCCCAGACGAAGACATTGTCGACCGAGAGGCTCTTCTCGATCAGGTAGCCGGCCAGGTACTCGCCCGCCGCCGTGCCGCCGTGCCAGAAGGCCATGACCCCGGTGAAGCCGAGGCCGATGGCGATCCACACCGCCGACTCGACGGCTGCCGCCTTGAAGGTGACCTCGTGGGGCTTGCGGTGGACGATGAGCAGGTCGGCCACCAGCAGGACGACGACGAAGCCGATCAGCGCCGCCCACGCCCACGGCGGGGCGTCGATTGTGGCGAACTCACCGGCAGCGGGGCCGGTATCGGCTGCGAGCAGCGACATGGGAACGCGTTCCTCCGAAAGCAGCGGAGGTCTCGCCGCCCGAAACGAGGCGGGTGGGGCGCCGGGCCGAACGTTCGGCCGTGATGACGACGTCCCCTTTGGGGCTACTCCCCTCCGAAGCCCGGCAGTCTACGCCCCGAGTACATGTGCGACGGAAACCGTCGCACATGTATTCGCGATACCATGATGTCGTGACGAAACAAACGACTGTCCGACTGCCCGACGAACTGGCCGACGAGGCGGAGGCCGTCGCCCGCGTCAAGGGCACGAGCGTGAACGCGCTGATCGTCGAGTCGCTCACCAGCGAGATCGAGCGCGTCCGGGCCGACAAGGACTTCACGAAGCGGGCCCGCAAGCTCTTGGAGCGAGACAAGGAACTGCTGGACCGACTCGCCCGGTGACCCGCTACCTGAGCCTGGCCGAGTACCTATGGCTGGCCGAGCAGGTAACCGGGACAGAGGCCGCCGTCCTCGCCAAGGCCGCCCGGCTCGACCTCGCCGATTCCGCGCTCCATGCGCCCGCCGCAGGCTTCGGCGACGACGACTTCTACCCGGACTTCGTCGACAAGGCCGCCGTTGTGACCTGCCGCCTCGCGTGGAACCACCCGCTGCCCGACGGCAACAAGCGTGCAGCGTGGGCCACGTTGGTGATGTTCCTGGACCTGAACGACTGCGCCTGGGACCCCGACCCGCCCGACGTGGACGAGGCGGAGGCAGCCATGCAGGCCGTAGCTGCCCGAGAAGTCGACGAAGGATGGCTAGCCGCCTGGCTGCGCGACCGAGTGCGAGTCGACTGACGTCGTTCTGGCAGCGCCGCCTCAGCGGGCGCGGACCAGGCGGAGGCTGTCGGTCACCGGTTCGAGGTCGGTGGGCGAGCCGACGAGCACGGCGACCAGGTCGCCCGGCTGCACCAACCCCTCCTTGGCCGCCCGCTCCACCGCGAACCACACGATGTCGTCAGTGGTGCCCTGGTACTCCATCACCATCGGCGTGATGCCCCACGCCACCGTGAGCTGGCGGGCCGTGCGGGGCGACGGCGTGCAACCGAGCACCGGCGCTGTGGGGCGGAAGCGGGAGATGGCCCGGGCGGTGGCGCCGCTGTTGGTGCAGGCGATGATGGCGGCCACCCCCGCGTCGGACGCCGCCCGCCACGCCGCGGCCGACACCGCAGCAGTGATGCGGGCGTGGGGCCGGGCGTCGGCGGCGTCCTGTGTCTGCTGGCGCCCGAGCGTGCGCCCCCAGGTGTCGTAGTCGAACTCGCGCTCGGCCCGCTCGGCGATCTCCGCCATGGTGGCCACCGCGGCCACGGGGTGGCGCCCGATGGCCGACTCGCCCGACAGCATCAGCGCCGAGGTGCCGTCGAACACGGCGTTGGCCACGTCGCTCACCTCGGCCCGGGTCGGCGTCGGCGCCCGCACCATCGACTCCAGCATCTGCGTGGCGGTGATCACCGGCCGCCCGTACGCCACGCCCGTGCGGATGATGCGCTTCTGGTGGTGCGGCACGTCGGCCAGCGCGCACCGGATGCCGAGGTCGCCGCGAGCCACCATCACCGCGTCGGACACGGCGATGATGTCGTCGACGTCGTCGACCGCCTCCTGCGTCTCGATCTTGGCCACGAACATGGGCCCGCCCGAGCCCAGCGAGTTGCGGGCCCGCACCATGTCGCCCGCCCCCCGCACGAACGAGATGGCCACGGCGTCGACCGCGGCCTCGGCCAAGCCCGCCAGCAGGCGCAGGTCCTCCGCCGTCGGCGACGACACCGTCAACCGCCCGGGTGGCAGCGCCACGCCGGGCCGCCCCTGCGCCCACCCGCCGGTGACCACCTGCGCAATCGCCCGCTCGGCCCGCACGTCGGTGATGCGCAACGAGATCGCACCGTCGCCCAGCGCCACCGTGTCGCCCGCTTCGATCTCGCTCAGCAGCATCGGGTAGTCGACGACGATGCGGGTGTCGTTGCTGGCCGTCCCGTCGGTCACCAGTTCGACCACGGCGTTCTCGGCCAGGTGGGCGCCGCCTTCGGGGAACTCCGCCGCCCGCACCTTCGGCCCCGGCAGGTCGGCCAGCACGCCGATCACGCACCCCTCGGCGTCGGCCGCCGCCCGCACCCGCGCCACCGTGGCGATGGCCTCGTCGAGCGACGAGTGCGACAACGAGACGCGCGCCATGTCCATGCCCGCCCGGATCATGGCCCGCAGCGTGTCGGGCGAGTCGGAGGCGGGACCGATGGTGGCGACGATCTTGGTACGGCGAGGCATGGCCGCCCACGATACGGGCGGGCGTCAGCCCTCCAGCAACCGGGCCTTCTGCTCGCGGAACTCGTCCTCGGTGAGCACGCCCTGGTCGCGCAGCCGGGCCAACCGCTCCAGGTCGTCGAGGTTGCTGCCCCCCGCCGAGCGGACGGCGAGCACCTCGGCGGGAAGGGCGGCGAGCCCGGGCCGCGTCTCGTAGGCGACGCGGGTGCGGTCCCGCGGGTCGTAGGCCACGTTCACCACCTGCCCCGGCACGGGCATGGCGCTGGTCGGCGTGACCAGCCGACGACGGTGCACGAACGAGTCACCGCCTTCGAGTTCGATGCGCACCACGAGGTTGAACACCGGCATGTCGTTGATCGACGTCGCCGTCTGCTCGACCTCCTCGATGACGCCGCGGGCGCGGCTGCCGGTCTCGTAGAGGCGGCGGTCGTCCGCCTGCTTCTTGGCGTGCTTGGCGTAGAAGCCGCCGACACCGACGGCGACGAGCACCCAGATCACGCCGATCATCAGGAACGTGCCGCCCGCGATGCCTGCGCCCTCGTTGCCCGACTGGACGGCGAAGAGGCCGGCCACCACGAAGCCGGCCCCCGCCACCAGGAAGAACCGCAGCACCCCTGACCGTGCTATGGCGCAGAACCTACGCCACGTGGTGCGGCGTTGCCGTTACTTGACGTGCACTCCGGAGATGGCCCGGCTGATGACGAGCCGCTGGATCTCGGAGGTGCCTTCGAAGATCGTGTAGATCTTGGCGTCGCGGTGCCAACGCTCGACGGGGTACTCCCGCACGTAGCCGTAGCCGCCGAGGATCTGGATGGCTTCCTCGGTCACCCGCACGGCGGTCTCGCCTGCGAACAGCTTCGACATCGAGCCCTCGCCCGCTGTGAACTGCTTGCCTGTGCGACCCATCCACGCGGCCCGCCACACCAGCAGCCGAGCGGCGTCGATCGAGGTCTTCATGTCGGCCAGCTTGAAGGCGATGGCCTGGTTCTCGATGATCGCCTTGCCGAACTGCTTGCGCTCCTTGGCGTACTCCAGCGCGTACTCGTAGGCGGCGCGGGCGATGCCCACGGCTTGGGCGCCCACCGCGGGGCGGGACGCCTCGAAGGTCGCCATGGCGGCCTGCGTCTTGGCGCTCTTGCCCTCACGAGCCCGGGCAATGCGCTCGTCGAGCTTCTCCTTGCCGCCCAGCAGGCAGCGCCCCGGTACCCGCACGTCGTCGAGCACGACCTCGGCCGTGTGCGAGGCCCGGATGCCGTGCTTCTTGAACTTCTGGCCCTGCGACAGGCCGGGCGTGTTGGGCGGCACGACGAAGCTGGCCTGGCCCCGCGACCCCAGCTCGGGCTCCACCGAGGCGACGACCACGTGGATGTCGGCGATGCCGCCGTTGGTGATCCACGTCTTGGTGCCGTTGAGCACCCACTCGTCCTTGGCCTCGTCGTAGACGGCCCGGGTGCGCAGCGACGACACGTCGGAGCCGGCGTCGGGCTCCGACACGGCGAAGGCGGCCATGTTCAGCTTGCCGTTCTCGCCCACGAAGCACTGGGGCACCCACTCCATGACCTGCTCGGCGGTGCCGTTGGAGAAGATGCCCGCCACGCCGAGGGTGGTGCCGAAGATCGACAGGCCGATGCCTGCGTCACCCCAGAACATCTCCTCCATGACGATGGGCAGGAGCAGCCCGGCCGGGTCGCCGAAGGCGTTGGCGATGAAGTCGAAGGAGTACAGGCCGATCTCGGCGGCCTGCTCGATCACGGGCCAAGGCGTCTCTTCGCGCTCGTCCCACTCGGAGGCGACGGGGCGGACGACGTTCTCAGCGAAGTCGTGGACCCACTTCTGGATCTGTAGCTGGTCCTCGTTGAGCTCGAGTGAGAATTCGGACATCGAAGGTGGCGACCTCGTGCGGGCGGCCGGAAGCTCGGCTCCGGCGGATTGGCTTAGTTACCGGACAGTAACATGACGCCTGCGGCGGTGGCTAGACCTCTTTTTGCAGCGCCGGTGCAACGATAACCACGGCGACCGCCATGAGACCGGCACCCACGATGTAGGGCGCGGGCACGCCCACGTGCTCGAACAACGCCCCGCCGAGGATCGGGCCCGCCACCCGAGCCAGCCCGCCCGCCGCCTGCTGGACGCCCAGCGCCGTGCCCCGCCGGTCGGCCCGCACGCGTCCGGCCAGGATCGACGACAGCGTGGGCGTCACGAACCCCTGCCCCACGATGAGGCACAACAGCGTGGGAACCAGCAGCGCCCACGAATGGACGGCGGCCAGCATCGCCAGGCCCACGCCGTTGAGCACGAGGCCCAGCCGCAAGGTGCCCGCCTCGCCCAGCCGGTCGACCACCGGGCCGAGCAGGCGCCATTGCACCAAGGCCAGCACCAGCCCGACGGCGGCGAACAGCCCGCCGATCGACGCCAACTGCAGGTCGAGGCGGCGCTCGGCGAAGAGGGAGAAGGTGGCCTCGAAGGCGCTGAAGGCGGTGAGGGACACGAAGGCGCCGATGACCAGTTCGGCCACCCCCCGCCGCCGCCACGACCGCGGCACCTCGTTCTGGTCCGGGAATCGCGCGCCCTGGCGCGCGATTCCCCCACCAGAACGGCGGTTGGGGTGGGTTTCGGGCAGGCGGCGCCACGCCACCACGGCATTGACGGCGGCCAGGGCGGCGGCGATGAAAAAGGGGATGCGGTGGTCGCCCAGGGCGGCGAGCGCCCCGATGGCAGGGCCGGCCACGAACCCCAACCCGAAGGCCGCCCCCAACAGCCCCAGCAAGCGGGCCCGCTGCTCGGGCGGGGCGATGTCGGCCACCGACGCCTGGGCCACCGACACGCTGGCGCCGGAGATCCCGTCGACCACCCGCCCCACGAACAGGATCGTCAACGAGCCCGCCAGCCCGGTGAGCAGGCTGCCCACCGCCGTGCCCGCCAACGACAGCACCAGGATGGGCTTGCGCCCCACCCGGTCCGACAGCCGCCCCCAGATGGGCGAGAACACCAACTGGGCGGCCGAGAAGGCGGCCACCAAGCCGGTGGCCGACAGCGCCCGGGCCCCGAACTCCTCGGCGTAGAGGGGCAGGATGGGGAGCACGATGCCGAACCCCACCAGGTCGAGTGCAACGCACATCCAGATGGTCCCGAAGCCCGGGGGCAACGAACTCCCGGTCTTCGGCCTCGTGCGCACGGGCGACAGCAGATGGCCCGCCGGCAATGTCCGTCAAGTCCGAATGCGCAGGAACCCTAGGCTCCGGCGCCGAAGTGTCACCACTGTTCGCGCGTAGGCGGTCCCTCACGGAGGTTTCATGGGTCGTAACCGGACCACCACGCTGGCGATCGACCCCACCGTGGCCGACAGCACCCTGGCGGGCCTGGCCGCCGAGGGCGACCTGGGCGCGTTCGAGGAGCTGTACCGGCGCCACGCGCAGGCGGCCTGGCGGGTCGCACAAGCGGTCACCCGCAACGCCGAAGACGCCTCCGACGCCGTGGCCGAGGCCTTCACCCGGGTGCTCAAGGCGCTGCCTGCGGGCCGCCTCCGCGAGAACGCCAACTTCCGCTCGTACCTGCTGACCGCCACCCGCAACGCCGCCCTCGACGTGCACCGCCGCACCGGCCGGGTGAAGCCGACGGGCGACCACCAGGTGTTCGACTCCCCTTCCGGTGACCTGCCGTCGGAAGCTGCACTCGACAAGGCCGACGTGGCCATGGTCGCCGCCGCCTTCTCGGGCCTGCCCGAACGTTGGCGCTCGGTGCTGTGGCTCACTGAGGTCGAAGGTATCCCCGCCCGCGAAGCGGCGGGCATGCTCGGCGTGTCCGCCAACGGCGTGGCCCAGTTGGCCGTCCGGGCCAGGGCCGGGCTGCGCGAGCGATTCCTCCAGGCCCACCTCACCGACCGGGGCGTCGACGACGGCTGCCGCACCACGGTCGACCGCCTCGGCGCCTATGCCGCAGGCGCCTTGGCCCCTCGTGACCTGGCCAAGGTCGACCAGCACCTGGCGGGCTGCGAGGACTGCCGGGAGCGCCTGGCTGCGTTGGAGGAACTGGGCTCCAACCTGCGCCGCGTCATCATCCCCTTCCCCCTCGGGCTCGCCGCCCTGGCCGCCTCCAAGTACTCGATGGCTTCCGCCTCGGCGGCGACTGCCACCACGGCAGCGGCGACAGCGAGCACACCGGCGTGGCTGCTCAAGGCCCAGCGCCCGTTGGCGGTCGCCTCCGTCGGCCTGTTCGCCGCGGGCATTGTCGGCGTCGGTGTCTTCGGCCAGCCCGACACGCCTCGCGGCGGCCGCGGCCGGCCCAGCAACGGTCCCAGTGCAGAGTTGGCGGCACCGCCTGCGGTGTCGTTCGTGCCCGCGTCGTCGATCGGCGGTTTCGCCACCACGGCGTCGGGCGGTTCCGGGTTCTCGTCGAGTACCGACGACGAGACGCCCGACCGCGTGCGCGGCTTCGACGACGAGGACGGCGTTGCCTTCGACAACGACTTCTCCAGCGACGACGACGACACAGGCACAGGCACAGGCACAGGCACAGGCACAGGCACAACAACAACAACGCCGCCGCCCGGCGAGGAAGAACCCCCTCCCCCGCCGCCCCCCACGCCCCTGGCGCAGCTGACGGTCACCGTGAACGCGGGCGGCACCACGGCGGCCGTGGGCGCCGGTGCCGGCGAGGGCTCGTGCGCCGGCATCAAGGTCGGCCCGACGGCACAGCCGTGCACCCCGCCGCCCCCGCCCGACGACCAGAAGACCGTCACCATCGAGACCGGCGGCAGCCAGCTGCCGACGCAGACAGTTCCTCTGCTTTAGAAGGCCTTGCTGCCGCTGGTCCGAAGTTGAAGCAAACGAAAGCGCCCGGCCGAATCGGCCGGGCGCTTTCTACGTTGTCGTGGGCTGATGCTTCGCCTAGATGGGACGCACGCTGGCAGCCTGCAAGCCCTTCGGTCCTTCTTGGACCTCGAACTCGACAGCCTGCCCCTCTTCGAGGGCGCGGTAGCCATTCATCTGGATGGCGCTGAAGTGCACGAACACGTCAGCCCCATCGGACTGCGAGATGAACCCGAAGCCCTTCTCGGCGTTGAACCACTTCACAGTTCCGGTCGCCACTGTGGCGATCCCCCTTCGTACGTTGCTTGGGTCCAGGGGACTGCCTTTGGCGATTCCCCAGCCGCGAACGGTAACAGCAAATCGTCCGCCCGTCACCGATGAACTCTGGTGCCCTCCGCGGTGTCTTCGACCACCCATCCCAGCGACTGCAATGCATCACGGATGGCGTCGGCTCGGGCGAAGTCACGGGCCGCTCGGGCCGCGTCGCGTTCGGCCATGAGGGCGTGCGTTTCGGCGTCGACCTCGTCGGCTGCACCCCGCAGTTCGAGGCCCATCGCACCGGCGATCTCGTAGGCCGCGGCCGCCGCGGCGGCGTCGTCGGAGGCGTTGGCCTGGCCCACCAGGTCGAACAGGAGGGCGACGGCCTGGGGCGTGCGCAGGTCGTCGTCCATGAGCTCGCGGAACCGGTCGAGCGCGCCCTGGTCTGCCGTCGACGTCGGCTTGAAGCGACGCGCAAAGGAGTCGAGGCGATCGAGGCCCGACTCGGCGTCGGCCATCGTCTCGGGCGTCACCTCCATGGGCGAGCGGTAGTGCGATCGCAGGACCAGCAAGCGGTAGGCGCGGGCGTCGTGGCGGGCCAGCAGGTCGGTGAGCGAGGTGAAGTTGTCGAGCGACTTCGACATCTTCTCGCCACCCACCTCGACGAAGGCGTGGTGCATCCAGTGGCGGGCGAAGGCGTGGCCGAGGGCGACGGCCTGGGCCCGCTCGTTCTCGTGGTGGGGGAACATGAGGTCGAGCCCGCCCGAGTGCAGGTCGAAGCCGTCGCCCAACAGGTCGAGCGACATGACGACGCACTCGGTGTGCCAGCCGGGACGGCCAGGCCCCCACGGCGACTCCCACGACGGCTCGCCCGGCTTGGCCTTCTTCCAGAGCACGAAGTCGAGGGGCGAGCGCTTCTGCTCCTCCACCTCGACGCGCGCACCGCTGCGCAGGGAGTCGAGCGTCTGGCGGGCGAGGAGGCCGTAGTCGGCCACCGACTCGCTCACGAAGTACACGCCGTCGTCGGTCTCGTAGGCCATGTCGCCCGCCATGAGCTCACCAATGAGCTCCAGCATGCGGTCGACGAACGCAGTGGCGTGGGGGTCGTGGGTGGGCCGCAGGACGCCGAGGGCGTCGACGGCGTCCCACCATGCCTGCTCGAACTCGGCGGCCACGTCGTCCGCGCTGCGCCCCCGCTCGTTGGCCCGCTGGATGATCTTGTCGTCGATGTCGGTGATGTTCGACACGTGGTCGACGGCGAGGCCTGTCCACTCCAGGTACCGCCGCAGGATGTCGTAGGTGAGCGCGGCGCGGCCGTGGCCGATGTGGGGCACGTCGTAGACGGTGGGGCCGCACACGTAGATCGACACCCGGCCGGGATCGCGCAGCGTCAGCTCGCGGACGGTTCCATATGCAGTGTCGTGGAGGCGCAGCACGCAAGTACCGTAACGCCCCGATGACGCCCAACGTCCCGGAAAAACCATCGCTCGACGGCCTCGAGCCGAAGTGGATCGCGGCGTGGTCCGACGCGGGCACCTATTCCTTCGACCGCGACCGGCCTCGTGAGGAGGTCTATGCGGTCGACACGCCACCCCCCACGGTGAGCGGCTCGCTGCACGTCGGGCACGTCTTCTCCTACACGCACACCGACGTGACGGCGCGCTTCCACCGCATGCGGGGCAAGGCCGTCTTCTACCCCATGGGATGGGACGACAACGGGCTGCCCACCGAGCGCCGGGTGCAGAACTACTTCGGCGTCCGCTGCGACCCGAGCGTGGCCCACGACCCCGGGTTCGAGCCGCCCGAGAAGCCGGGCAAGGACCAACTGCCCATCGGCAGGCAGAACTTCATCGAGCTGTGCCACCGGCTGACCGCCGAGGACGAGCAGGCCTTCGAGGACCTGTTCCGCCGGCTGGGGCTGTCGGTCGACTGGGCCCACACCTACACGACCATCGACGACCGGTCGCGGCGAGCATCGCAGCGCATGTTCCTCCGCAACCTGGCGCGGGGCGAGGCGTACTCGGCCGAGGCGCCGACGTTGTGGGACGTCGACTTCCGCACCGCGGTGGCCCAAGCGGAGTTGGAGGACCGGGAGATGCCCGGCGCCTACCACCGCATCCGCTTCGACGACATCGAGATCGAGACCACGCGGCCTGAGCTGATCCCCGCCTGCGTCGCCTTGGTCGCCCACCCCGACGACGCCCGCTTCCAGCCCCGCTTCGGCTCGACCGTGCGCACGCCGCTGTTCGGCGTCGAGGTGCCGGTGCTGGCCCACGAGCTGGCCGATCCCGAGAAGGGGTCGGGCATCGCCATGATCTGCACCTTCGGCGACCTCACCGACGTCACCTGGTGGCGCGAGCTCGACCTGCCGGTGCGCTCGATCATCGGCCGCGACGGGCGCATCGTCGCCGCCGCGCCGGCGGGCGTGCCCGAGAACGAGGCGTGGTCGGAGCTCACCGGCAAGACGGCCAAGCAGGCCCAGAAGCGCGTCGTTGAACTGTTGGTCGAGTCGGGCGCACTGGTCGGCGACCCGCGGCCGATCACCCACCCGGTCAAGTTCTACGAGAAGGGCGACCGCCCGCTGGAGATCGTCACCAGCCGGCAGTGGTACATCCGCAACGGTGGGCGCGACGACGACGTGCGCGGGGCGCTGCAGGCCCGCGGCAAGGAACTGCAGTGGCACCCGCCCTACATGCAGTCGCGTTACGAGAACTGGGTCGGCGGGCTCAACGGCGACTGGCTCGTCTCGCGCCAGCGGTGGTTCGGCGTGCCCATCCCCGTCTGGTACCCGGTGGGCGACGACGGCGAGCCCGACTACTCGGCGCCGCTGGTGCCCGACGAGTCGCAGCTGCCGATCGACCCGTCGAGCGACGTGCCCGAGGGCTACGACGAATCGCAGCGTGGGCAGCCCGCCGGCTTCGTGGGCGACCCCGACGTCATGGACACGTGGGCGACCTCGTCGTTGACCCCGCAGATCGCGGGCCAGTGGGAGGACGACCCCGACTTGTTCGGCCGGGTCTTCCCCATGGACCTGCGCCCGCAAGGCCACGACATCATCCGCACCTGGCTGTTCTCCACCATGGTGCGCTCGCACTTCGAGCACGGCTCGGTGCCGTGGCGCAACGCGGCGATCTCAGGGTGGATCCTCGACCCCGACCGCAAGAAGATGTCGAAGTCGAAGGGCAACGTGGTCACGCCCATCGCCCTGTTGGAGCAGTACGGCTCCGACGCCGTGCGCTACTGGGCGGCCAACGGGCGGCCGGGCACCGACACCGCCTTCGACGAAGGGCAGATGAAGGTCGGGCGGCGGCTGGCCACCAAGGTGCTCAACGCCTCGCGGTTCGTGCTGTCGCTGCCGTCGACCGCGGGCGCCGTCACCGAGGCCGTCGACCGCGACCTGCTGGCCGGGTTGGCCGCGCTGGTCGACGAGGCCACCGTCGCCTTCGAGGGCTACGACTACGCCCGGGCGCTGGAGCGCACCGAGGCGTTCTTCTGGGCGTTCTGCGACGACTACCTCGAACTGGTGAAGAACCGGGCGTATGCCGGAGGGCCTGGCGGCGAGTCGGCCGTCGGCGCCTTGTCGCAGGCCCTGTCGACCCTGCTGCGGCTGTTCGCCCCGTTCCTGCCCTTCGTCACCGAAGAGGTGTGGTCGTGGTGGCAGGACGGCTCGGTCCACCAGGCGGAGTGGCCGTCCGTCGAGCCGCTGCGGGCCGCCGCGGGCGATGCCTCGGGCGAGGTGCTGGCGGTGGCCACCGAGGTGCTCGCTGCCGTGCGCAAGGCCAAGAGCGAGGCCAAGGTGTCGATGCGGGCGCCGGTGGCCCGGCTGCGGGTCGGCGCCCCCGCCGCGCTGCGCTTGGCCCTCGACGACGTGCGCGACGCGGGCACGGTTACCGAGGTCGAGTTCGGCGAGGCGCCCGAGGTGACCGTCGAGGTCGAGCTGGCCCCGCCCGACTGAGGCCGTTCTGGTCCGGTAATCCCGCGCTGTGGCGCGGGATTACCGGACCAGAACGGATAGAACGGGGGCATGTGGCGGATGTTGGCCCGAGGCCTGACACGGCACTGCCCGCTGTGCGGGGGCGGCGGCCTGTTCACCTCGTGGCTGGCCATGCGACCGCACTGCCCCACGTGCAGCTACCGGTTCGAGCGGCGCGGCGCCGACGCCTTTTTCCTCGGCGCCATCCTCATCAACTTCGCCACCACCGAGGGCGTGCTCGGGGTGATGCTGCTGGTGTCGTTCGTGCTGACGCTGCCCGACCCGCCGCTGCTGTTGTTGTGCGCCATCGCCGTGCCGCTGATGGTGGCGGCGCCGATCGCCTTCTACCCGTTCTCCAAGACGATCTGGGCGGCGTTCGACCTGATGATCAAGCCCGCCGCCCCCGACGACTACGCCACTCGCGCCACTCGCTGATCGAGGCGGGGCCGCAACTCGTCCGCCCAGAAGCGGAAGAAGCCTTCTTGGTCGGGGCCGATCTGGTGCAGGTACACATGGTCGTAGCCGGCCTCGACGTACTGCATGATCGCTTCGAGGTGGCGTTCGGGGTCAGGGCCGCACGGCACCGACTCGGCCACGTCGTCGGGGCTGACGTTGGCCACCGCCGCCTCGAAGTCCTTGGGCCGTGACAGCTCTGTCGACAGCGCGCCCTGCAGGCCGGTGTTGGCCCAGATGTGGTGGGCGGTGCGGCGGCCGGCCTCTTCGTCCTCCGCCCAGCAGATCGACACCTGGCCGAACTTCGGCTTGCCCGCGCCGCCGCTCTCCTCGAAGGTTGTGATGACTTCGGCGTCGGGGGTAACGCCCACGAAGCCGTCGCCGATGCGGCCCGCCAGGTCGGCACTCACTGTGGAGCTGCCCGCCACCACGATCAGCGGCGGCTCCTCGGGGCGGGTGAACAGTTCGGCCTCTTCCACCGTGTAGTAGCGGCCGCGGTGGGAGATGCGGTCGCCGGTCCAGAGCTTGCGGATGACGTCGACCGCTTCTTCGAGCATGTCGCGGCGTTCGTCGGGCGTGGGCCAGTGCTCGCCGGTGATGTGCTCGTTGAGGCGCTCGCCCGTGCCCACGCCGAGGAAGAAACGGCCCGGCATCATGGCGGCAACGGTGGCCGAGGCATGGGCCACGATGGCCGGGTGGGTGCGCTGGATGGGCGCAGTGACGCCGGTGCCGATGCGCAGGCGCTCGGTGGCATGGGCGATGGCGCCGAGCACCGACCACACAAAGGGGCTGTGGCCCTGCTGCGACAGCCACGGGTGGAAGTGGTCGGAGATCATGGCGCTGGGGAAGCCGAGCTCCTCGGCGCGCGTGGCGTTGCGAACCAAGTCGTTGGGCGAGTGCTCCTCGCTCGACATCCAGTAGCCGATCTCCACGTTCGTCATGCCCGCCGTTCTGCCCGGCGGCGGCGCCTAACGAACGCCCAACAGGTCGACTACGAAGACCAGCGTCTCGTTGGGGGCGATGACGCCGCCCGCGCCGCGAGAGCCGTAGCCCAGTTCGGGCGGGATGGTGAGGCGGCGGCGGCCGCCGACCTTCATGCCCGCCACGCCCCGGTCCCAGCCGGGGATGACCTGGCCCGCGCCTAGTTGGAAGGAGAACGGCTGGCCCCGGTCCCACGAGGCGTCGAACTGCTTGCCGCTCGACCAGGAGATTCCGACGTAGTGGACGTCGACGGCCTGGCCTGCGGCGGCCTCGGGGCCGTCGCCCTCGCTGAGATCCTCGATGCCGAGGTCGGTGGGCGGCTGCCCCTCGGGGATGGTGACGTCAGGCTTGTCCATGGGCCGACGCTACCGGGGTGAGCGCGGCCACCAGATCGTCGGGGCGGTCGACGGTCACGGTGAGGGCCGGATGCTTGAGCAGGCCCTTGGGCACCAGGCCCGCCACCGGCTCCTTGAAGCGGATGCACACGCCGCGGTTGGCGTTGGTGGCGAAGGTGAGGCCGATGTCCTTGAACGACAGGTGGGCCGGGCCGGCGACCTTGAACCAGGTGTAGGGGCCGGTGACCTCGGCGCCTTCGATGTTGTCGAGCGGCGTGCGCAGCGACCACGGGCCGAAGCGGACCCGCAACTCGCCGTCGGCGATGTCGAGCCCGGTGGTGAACGGCGTGACCCCGAACGGCAGGGCAGCCAGCGCCATGCGCACGTCGAAAGCGAAGGCGAATGTCGCCCGGCGCGGCGGCTCGACGGCCGGTGCTGCCGCCTTGGCTGTGGCCGTGGGCTTGGCCTTGGGCGTTGCCTTGGGCCTGGCGGCGCCCCGCCGCCCGCGTGGCGCGGCTAACGGCGTGACGTCGGGCTTGTCCTGCTCGGCTTCGGGGTGGTGGCCGGGGAGGTTGTCGTCCGGCACCGGGGCGGGAGACTCGGTGGTGTCGGTGGGGCCGCCGTGGCGGGCCTTCACGGCGCTGGGGTCGACCTCCCCGCGTCCACTGCGTGCGAGCTCTGGTTGCTGGGGCTTGACCATGCCGTCATGTTTCCCCCTCGCGCCCCCTCTAACTCCCGAGTACATGGCGTACGGAATCCGTACGCCATGTACTCCCGAGCGCGTAAAAGGCGATAGCGGCGGCGGTGGCCACGTTGAGCGAGTCGACGCCGGGCGCCATGGGGATGCGCATGCGACGGTCGGCGGCGGCCAGGGTCTCAGCCCGCAAGCCGGAGCCCTCGGCGCCCACCAGGAACGCCACGGGCCCCGGAACGGGCCCGAGCGGCTCGGCGTCGGCTGCGGGCGTCAGCGCCACGGTCGTGAACCCCCGCAAGTCGTCGAGCCCGTCGACCACCGTGAACGGCACGTGCAGCACGTTGCCCATCGACACCCGCACGGCCCGGCGGTACAGCGGGTCGCAGCAGTCGGCCGTCAGCAGCACGGCGTCGAGGCCGAACGCGGCGGCGTTGCGGAACAACGCCCCCATGTTCTCGGTGTCGTTGATTCCCTCCAGCACGGCCACCCGACGGGCGCCGTCGAGCAGCGATGCCGCGGGCGGCAGCGGCACCCGGGCGCCGGCGGCCAGCGCACCCCGGTGGATGTCGAAGCCGGCGACCTGGTTCATGACCTCCTGCGAGGCCACGTAGACGGGCACGTCGAGCGCCGCCCACGCCGGGTCGAGCCGGTTGGGCGTGGCCAGCAGCGACCGCACCGGGAAGCGCGACTCCAGCAGCCGGCGGATCACCAGCACGCCCTCCGCCACGAAGGCGTCGCCCCGACGCCGCAGCTCGCCGTCGGTGAGGCCGGTGTAGACCGCCAAGCGCTCGTCTTCAGGGTTGTCGACCGGCACGAGAGGCATCGGAGGCGGAGCGTAGGTGGCATGCTCCGTGGCATGGCAGACGAACTCACGGGCTTCATCCATCAGGCCATGCCCTTGACCGAGACGCTGGGCTTCCGGGTGGTGGCCAGCTCCAAGGACCTCGTCCACCTCGAGCTCGACTGGCGACCCGAGCTGTGTACCAGCGGCGGCCTGCTGCACGGCGGTGCCCTCATGGCGTTGGCCGACTCCGCAGGCGGCGCCTGTGCCTTCTTCAACCTCCCCGAGGGCACAACCGGCACCTCGACGGTGGAGTCGAAGACCAACTTCCTCGGCGCCGTGCGCTCGGGCACCGTTGGGGCGCAGGCCCGGCCGCTGCGGGTCGGCGGCCTGATAATCGTGGTGGAGACCGAGCTCACCGACGACAAGGGCACGCTGGTGGCCAAGACCACGCAGAGCCAGATCGTGCTCCGCAGTAGCCGCTGAGTAGCACCCCTCATAGACTCCTGCCGAGGGGTCATTTGCAAGGGGGCACCGGGTGGCGGACGAACGGGCAACCGAACTAGCCGAGACACTGGCCGAGGTGGCGAGATCCCTGCAGGCCGAAGAGGGCGTCCAGGCGACCCTCACCCGCATCTGCGAACTGGCGGTCCAGACCATCGACGGCTGCGACCACGCAGGCGTGTCGTTGATCCAAGGTCGCACGATCAGCACGCCCGCGGCCAGCGACGAGACCCCCGTCGCCGTCGACGCCATCCAGTACGAGGCGAACGAAGGCCCGTGCCTGATGTCGATTCGCGAGCACGACACCGTGCTCGCCGACGACTTGGCCACGGAGGAGCGCTGGCCCCGCTTCGCCCAACGGGCGGTCGACGAGACCGGGGTGCGCAGCATGCTCTCGTTCCGGCTCTTCGTGCAGGAAGGCACCATGGGCGCCCTCAACCTCTACTCCCGGAAGACGGAGGCCTTCGACGAGGAAGCCGTCACGGTCGGCTCCGTCTTCGCCGCCCACGCCGCGGTGGCGCTCTCGCATGCGCAGCGGGAAGCCGAGCTGCGCACAGGCATGGCGACCCGCGACGTCATCGGGCAGGCCAAGGGCATCCTCATGGTGCGCCAGGGCATCGGCGAAGACGAGGCCTTCGAGCTGCTGCGCCGCGCCTCGCAGCGGCTCAACGTCAAGCTCCGCGACATCGCCGAACAGATGACAAAGCAGGTCCAGGGCAACTGAGGCACTACGCCGCTCGACGTACGCGGCGAGGTGGATGCGGGCGACGAAGCGTGTCCGTATGGTGAACACGTGACCCGGCGACAGTGGGCAGCCGACATCGCACTGGCAGCCGCGGCCACGGCGTTGTCGATCGCCTTGATGACGGGGTTGCCGAACCTCCCCGACACCGCCGCCGCCTTGGCGGTCGTGCACACGGCGTCGCTCGCCCTGCGCAGGCGGTGGCCGGCGGCGGCCTTCGCCGTCTCGTTGGCCTCGGCCGTCGCCGTGGCAGCAGGCGATAACCCGCTGGTGATCCTCGGCCCCGCCCCGCTCGTCGTCGCCTACACGGCGGCGTCCGAACTCCCCCGGCGACAGGGGCTCCTCGCCCTCGTCCTCATCGAAGCCGCCCTCGTCGTCGCCTTGCTCCCCCAAGACGTCGACCTATCCACCATCGTGGGCGACGGAATCGCCTTGGGCGCAGCGTGGCTCTTCGGCGACAGCGCTCGGCGGCGACGAGAAGTGCTGGCGCTGCACCGCGACCGGGCGGTGCAGCTCGTACGCACGCAGGCCGAGGTGGCCCGGCGGGCGGCGGCCGAGGAGCGCTTGCGCATCGCCCGCGAGCTCCACGACGTGGTCGCCCACTCCATGAGCGTGGTGGCCGTGCAGGCCGCTTCGGGACGGCTGGTCGTCGACCACGACCCCGAGCGAGCTCGCCAAGCTCTCGTCGCCATCGAAGAGACCAGCCGCGGCGCGCTCGACGAGATGCGGCGCCTGCTCGGCGTGCTGCGCCAGAACGGCGAGGGACGCGACGAGACCCGCGAACCCGCGCCCGGACTGGGCGACGTGGACCGGCTCATCGCCCAAGCGGCCGACGGGGGCCTGCCGGTGTCGATGCGGGTGGAGGGCGCTCGCCGGCCCCTCTCCCCCGGCGCCGAGCTCACCGCCTTTCGGATCGTGCAGGAGGTGCTGACGAACGTGCGCAAGCACGCTCCCGGTGCCACGGTCTGTGTCGTGATGGCGTACGACGACGAGGGCATGCGCATCGACGTGACCGACGACGGCGGCGGTCGCGCCGCCCGACCTCCGGCCCCGGACGGCGGCGGCCTGGGCCTCGTGGGCATGCGCGAACGGGTCGCCGTCTACGGCGGTTCGGTGGAGGCCGGCCCGCTTCCCGACCATGGTTTCCGGGTGGTCGCCACCTTGCGGGATCCCGCATGACGATCCGCGTCGCCGTGGCCGACGACCAGCCGTTGGTGCGCGCCGGCTTCGGCGTGATGGTGGGCTCGGCGCCCGACCTGGCGTTGGTGGGCGAAGCAGCCAACGGCGACGAGGCGATCGAGCTCGCCCGCATCGAACGCCCCGACGTGTTCCTGATGGACATCCGCATGCCCGTGCTCGACGGCATCGAGGCCACCGCCCGCATCACCGGCGACGCCGCCACCGCGGGCGTGCGGGTGATCATCCTCACCACGTTCGACATCGACGAACACGTCTACGCCGCCTTGCAGGCCGGCGCCAGCGGCTTCCTGCTCAAGGACGTCACCCCCGAAGACCTGCTCGCCGCCGTGCGCGTGGTGGCCGCCGGCGACGCCCTGCTGGCGCCCGCGGTCACGCGTCGGCTCATCGAGGAGTTCGCCCGTCGCCCGCAGCCGCCGCAAACCTCCGCCCCCGCCCTCGACGTGCTGACCGATCGCGAGCGCGAGGTACTCGCATCGGTGGCCGCCGGACGCTCCAACGACGAGATCGGCGCCGACTTGGCCATGAGCCCGGCCACCGCCCGCACCCATGTGGGGCGCATCATGGCGAAGCTGCATGCACGCGACCGGGCGCAGTTGGTGATGCTCGCCTACGAGACCGGTCTGGTGCGGCCCCACGGCCGCTGAGTCCACGACATACGTCGCTCGACGTACGGCAAGAATCGCGTTCGGGCGGATTCGGCGCGACGGCCCCGTCCGTACCGTCCTTCGTAGCCGGCCGGTGCGCCGGGTACGGACGAGGAGGCGGCGGTGCCCGCCATCGTGGCCGACAGGCTCACCAAACGCTTCGGCGACGTGATCGCCGTAGACGACATCTCCTTCCGACTGGAGCCCGGCTCCATCACCGGCTTCCTCGGCGCCAACGGAGCGGGCAAGACGACGACGCTGCGCATGCTCCTGGGCCTGGCCAGGCCGACGAGCGGGACGGCGCACTTCGACGGCGTTCCCTTTGCCGCACTGTCTGCGCCGTCGCGCACGGTGGGCGCCGTGCTGGAGCCGAGGTTCCACCCCGACCGGCGCGCCCGCGACCACCTGCGAGCCCTGGCTGCAGCAGCAGGCGTGCCCGACCGGCGTGTCGAAGAGGTGCTCGCCCTCGTCGGGCTCGACGGCGCCGCCCGACGGCGGGTCGGCACGTACTCGCTCGGCATGCGCCAACGTTTGGGATTGGCGGCGGCACTGCTGGGTGACCCCGAGGTGCTCGTCCTCGACGAGCCCGCCAACGGGCTCGACCCCGAAGGCATCCAGTGGTTGCGGGGACTGCTGCGTTCGTTGCGCGACGAGGGCCGCACGGTGCTGGTGTCGAGCCACCAGTTGGGCGAGGTGGCCCAGACGGTCGACGACGTGCTCGTCATCGCGGGCGGGCGGTTGGTCGCCTCCTCGCCGTTGCGCGAACTGCCCGGCCTCGGCGCCGACCGCCTGCACGTGCGCACGCCGCAGGCCGCGGCACTGGCCGACGCGTTGGCGCGCCGCGGCATCACCGCCACGGGCGACGGCGACGGCGAGGGCTTGGTGGTGTCGGGCGCCTCCGCCGAAGAGGTGGGCCGAGCCGTGGCCGACGCCGGCCTCGTGGTCTACGAACTGCGCCCACTCGAACCCTCGTTGGAAGACGTCTACTTCGCCCTCACCGAAAGGAGTGCATCGTGAACTGGTCCCTCGTTCGTGCCGAAGCCCGCAAGCTGCGAACCCTGCGATCGGTGGCCGGCCTCGGCCTCGCCGCCGTGGGCATCGCCCTCGTGTCGCTCGGCCCCGCATGGGCGGCGCCCGCCGCCACCAAGGCCGACTGGAACCCGGAGATGCTGCCCCAAGCCGTGCGCGGCCAAGGCTTCGTGGTCGCCCTCGTCGTGCTCGTCGTCGGCGTGCTGGCCACCGCGGGCGAAGTGCGCCACGGCACCCTGCCTGCCACGTTGCTCGTCGCCCCCCGGCGCCGACAGGTGCTGGTGGCCAAGCTGGCGGCGGTGAGCGGGTTCGCCGTTGCCTTGGCGGTGACCGTCAGCGCCGTCACCCTCGGCTTGGGCGCCGCCGTCCTGCGCTCGGCGGGCGTCGACGCCGCCCCGTTCGGCGCCGACTCGCTGGCCACGGCCGCCGCCGTGGTGGCCGTGGCAGTGGCGTACGCCGCGCTGGGCGTCGGCCTCGGTGCCTTGGTCCGCGACCAGACGGCCGCGGTGGTCGGTGCCGTCGTGTGGTCGACGGTCGTGGAGAACGTCCTGCCTGTCGTGCTGCGCAACCCGTCGCTGTCGAAGTGGATGCCCGGCGGCGGCGCCCGCTCCCTGCTCACCGCGGCCACACCGGAGCCCGGCCTGTTGCAGCCCGCGGCGGGCGCCCTCCTGTTGCTCGTCGTCGTGGCGGCGATCGTCGGCGGCGGCACGGCGGCCTTCGCCACGCGCGACGTCGCGTAGTCGATCAGCGGCGTTCCACGCAGAGGAGGCAGACGTCGTCGCCTGTCTCCTCGTCGGCCAGAAGGGCATCGGTCAGTTCGTCGACCATCGTCGCCAGCGGCGCGCCGCACCGACGGTCGAACTCGGCGGCCAAGGCGTCGAGGCCTTCGTCGAGCGCCTGTCCTCGACGTTCGACCAAGCCGTCGGTGTAGAGCAACAACCGGGAACCGGGCGCCAGCGTGCAGGTGGCCTCGTCGCGCGCCATGCGGGCCGGGTAGACGCCGAGCGGAGCCGAGCGGCCCTCCCACAGCAAGCGGGCGGGAGCGTCGACCTCGGCCAGCACCGGCGGCAGATGGCCCGCGCACGCATACCGCAGCCGTCCGTTGCGCACGTCGAGCTCGCCGTAGACGACGGTGGCCACCCGCGCCGCTTCCACCTGTTCGACGAAGACGTCGAGGCGCTCCAACACCTGGGCGGGGCCGAGGTCGGCGCCCGCCAAGGCCCGCAACGCACTGCGCAGTTGGCCCATGGCTGTGGCCGCTTCGATGCCGCGGCCCACCACGTCGCCGACGACAATGCCGATGCGGTCGGCGCCCACCCAGAAGGCGTCGTGCCAGTCGCCGCCGACCTCCAACGTCTCCACCGCAGGCCGGTACCGGCTGGCGATGGCGATGCGGGGGTCTTCCGGGGGCGCACCGGCCAGCATGCTGCGCTGCAGCGCATGCGCCACGTCGCGCTGCTGTTCGTAGAGGCGGGAGTTCTCCAAGGCGATGGCGGTGCGGTCGGCCAGGTCGAGCACGAACGACAACTCGGCGGCGGGGCCGTCGGTGCGGACGAGCACCAAGGCCCCGAACACCTCGCCGCCCGCCTGGAGGGGCAAGGTGGCGACGTCGGGCGACGGCGGTTGCTCGCCCGAGGTCGCGGCCACCCGCTCGCCACCGATGTCGACGGCGGCCCAGTCGGCCACGGTCGGGACCACGAGCTCGACCAGGCGGCGCGCCCGTTGGGCCAGCCGCGGCACCTCGTCGAGCAGGCGACTGGTGCGGGCCAAAAAGGCCGCCCGCTCGGCCCGCTGCGCCGTCTCCTCGTGCAGCCGCGCCCGCTCGAGCGCCTGGGCGCACTGGGTGCCGATGGCGAGCAGGAACGTCCGCTCCTCTTTGGAAAACCGGCGCGGCCCGTCGAAGCCCAAGGCCAGCAAGCCGATCGAGCGGCCCTCCACCATGAGCGGCACGACCGCCTCGGCGCAGGGCGCCTCCGTGAACGACGCCTCCCGCGGGTCGCCCGCCGGCTGCAGGTCGCCCCGGCCGCTCAGCACACGGAGCCTGTTGTCGCCGTCGACCACTGCGAAGGCGGTGGCGTCGGCGCCCATGCTGTGGCCCAGTTCGTCGAGCACGGCCGCGGCGATCTGGTCGGGCGCCAAGGCGGCGGCCAGCAAGGCCGTCACCCGCTGCAACACGTCGGCCCGGCGCCGTAGGCGGCGCTCTGCTTCGTAGAGGCGTGCTCGCTCGACAGCCTGGCCCGCGTGGCGGCCCAAGGTGCGCAGCAGGTCGGCTTCGTCGGGGGCGAACGTTCGCGCCTCACGGAACCCGAAGGCGATCATGCCGAGCACGCGATCGTCGGCCAGCAGCGGCACGGCGGCGAAGGCCGGAAAACCGGCGCCGGCCATGGCCGGACCGACGACGTGATAGTCGTCGTCGGTGGTCGCCACCACGAGGTCGCGCTGGTCGAGGATGGCCTGGGCCAGTGGTTCCGAGGCGGGAAGGCGTTGCAGTTCGGCGTCGGGGAAGGCGGTGGAGGCGACGCGCACCAGCACGTCCTGGTCGGCATCCAGCAACCAGGCGACGCTGCCGCCTGCGCCGAAGGCGTCGCCTGCGGCTCGCACCGTCACGTCGGCGATGTCGGCCACGCCCGCGGCGGCAGCCAGGTCGGCCACCACCTGTTGCAGGATGCGGACCCGGGCCTCGGACCGCTCGGCCTTCTGCCTCGCCCACAACAGCTCCTGCTCGTAGGCCTTGCGGTCGGCGGCGTTGAACACCGTGGTCCGGACGAGCAGGGGGTTGCCGTCGTCGTCGGTCTTCATGACCGAGTTCACCAGCACGGGCAGGCGTTGGCCCTCGGCGGAGACGATCTCGACGGCGATCTCTCGCACTGTCCCCTGCATGCGCAGCAGCGGGGCGTAGTGGGTCTCGTGGAAGATACGGCCGCCCGGCGTCAGCAGGTCCTGGAACCGCACCTTGTCCACCAGGTCGTCGCGCTCGAAGCCGGTCCAGTCGAGGAAGGTGCGGTTGACCTTGACGATGAGCCCGCCGGGTCGCGTCGACAGGTACCCGCAGGGCGCGTTCTCGTAGAGGTCTTCGGCGCTGTCCTCGAGCAGCTCGGCGAGAGGCTCGTCGACCAAGCGCTCAGCCGCTCGCCAGGAACGACTTGACGGCGGCCACCGTCTCGTCGGGTGCGCTCAGGTTGGGGCAGTGCCCCGTCGCCTGCAGCACCTTGAGCTCGCTGCCGGGGATCTGCTGATGCACGTACTCGCCCACGGCGTGCGGGGCGATGACGTCCTCGGAGCACTGCAGCACCAGCGACGGTGTCGTCACCCGCGGCAGGTCGTGGCGGTTGTCGGACGTGAACGTGACGTGCGCGAAGTGGCGGGCGATGGCCGGGTCGGTGCGACAAAAGCTGTTGGTCAGCTCCTCGCCCAGTTCGGGCCGATCGGCGTTGCCCATGATCAGCGGCGCCATGGCGCTCGACCAACCCAGGTAGTTGCTGTCGAGCGATTCGAGCAACCCCTCGATGTCCTCGGCGCTGAACCCGCCCACGTAGTCGTCGTCGTTGATGTAGCGGGGCGACGGCCCCACCATCACCAGCCGGGCGAAGCGGTCGGGTTCCTTCAGGGCGGCGATCACACCGATCATGGCGCTCACCGAATGGCCCACGAAGATCACGTGCCGGAGGTCGAGCTCGGCGCAGATCTCAAGGATGTCGGCGGCGTATCCCTCCAGGCTGCCGTAGCGCTCGGGGTCCCACGCCGACAGGTCGGAGTTGCCCGACCCCACGTGGTCGAAGGCGACGATGCGGTACTCGTCCTCGAAGGCCGGGGCCACGAAGCGCCACATGTTCTGGTCGCACCCGAACCCGTGGGCGAACAGCATGGGCTGGCCCGCCTCCTGGCCCGAGAGCGTCACGTTGTTCCTGGTGAGGACGCTCATCGAGCGCACGCTACCCCGCCTGAGCCGGTTAGACCGCTAACGAGTGGTGGTGGGCGAGGTGGCCACCACCTCGAACTCGACGACGACCCGGATGGGCTCGAAGTTGCCCTCCACGACGACAACGATCTGGTGGCGTCCCAAGGCGGCGTCGGCAGGCACGGCGAAGCGGATGTCGCGTTCGTCTCCGGTGCCGGGTCGGATCACCGCGTTGATGCCTCGGCCGCTGCGGAAGCCGGTGGTGTCGCCGCCTTTCACCGGGCACTCCTCGCCCCCGCACATGGCCGGAAGCTTGTCGAGGCCCAGCGACACCCACGCCGCCTCGGCATTGCCGGGCTTGATGCGGGTCATCACGAAGTCGGTCTTGCCGTCGTTCTCCGGTGCCCACGTAAACGAGCCGTTGGTGCCGCGGGCCACCTGCCCGGGCGTGCGCTTGACCCGCATTCGGCCCTGGCCGGGCAGCGTGGGGAGTCCGTCCGCGAAGACCTGGAGGAACGTGGCCGTGCCCCGCAGCCGCACGCCGCCGGGCAGCCGTTCGATGGTGACTTCCAGAGCGGACGCCTTGACGCCGAGGAACTCGCCTTTGTGGTCGCGGCCCGCGGCTCGCACCACACCCGGTCCCGCCCACGACAAGGTGGAGCGGTCCTTGCCTGTGGCGCGCAGGGTGGCGGGCGCGTCGACCCACTCCGCCTCGCCGCCCGAGATGCCCGCGGTGACCCCGGGCTCGCTCACCAGCGTCACCGGGCCGGGCACGTCGGTCGGCTGCGGGCTGCTGGTGGTGCGCGGGGCGTTGGGGTCGAAAGCCGGTTGAAAGGTGAACGAGCCCGCGGCGGCGGTGACGTTTCCCGAGGAGGCCACCTGGATGGTCCCGCGGGTGAGGTGCACTGTGGTGCCCCGGATGCGCAGTTCGCCAACGACGGTGAGGTCGAGCGCCTTGCCCGCCACGTGGACCTCGGGGCCACTGCCCCGCACGGTGCCCCGCCGCCGCGTGCCCGCGCCGTCGACGAACTGGCCGGTGAACTCGATGGCCTGGTTGCCCCGCAGCTTGACGGAGGCGATGCCGGAGATGCCGCCTTCGTAGGCCACCGAGCGGGCGCCCGCGGCGACGCCGTTCGGACTCGGCACCGCGGGCACGGCGGGCAGGGCGGCAACGTCGGGTGGGGGCGGTGCCGGTGTCGCGGCCGTGGTGTCGGGCGGGCCTGCGGCGGCCGTGGTCGTCGTCTCGTTCGGGGCGGGTGCCGGCGAGGCATCGTCGTCGCCCGAGCTGCCCACGCGCACCCCGAGGGTGAAGACGCCCACGAGCAGCACTGCAGCGGTCACGGCTGCCAGCGCTCGTGGGAGGTCTCGCTGCCCGACGAGGCGGACGAGCAGGTCGTTCATCGCATCAGGGTACGGGGGTGCGCGTTCAGCGGGAGCTGATCTGCGCCCGCAGCCCGGCCAGCCGCTCACGGAAGGCGGGCTGGGCCATCGACCACACCTGGTCGACCAGCTCCCGGTCGACGGCGTCTTGGTGGTCGGTGACGGCGGCCATGTCGGCGACCGTCGCCTTGACCCGGCGAACCAGTTCGCGGGGCGCGGCGGCGGCCCGAGCGGCCATGGCATGCGCCGTGAAGAGGAGCTCGTCGTCGGCCACGCAGCGGTGCACGAGCCCGATGCGCTCGGCCTCGGCGCCGTCGACCACCTCGCCGAAGAGCACCAGCGCGGCCGTCGCCTGCGGGCCTGCGACCCGGCGGAGCATCCACGTGTGGCCGCCGCCGGGGTGGAGGCCCAACTTGAGGAACCGCGTGTCGAAGCGGGCGCCCGCGGCGGCGAGACGAACGTCGCACACCAGCGCCAGGTTCATGCCTGCGCCCACTGCGGCGCCGTTCACCGCCGCCAGCGTCGGCAGCGGCGAGCGGCCCACGCGCAGGAAGCCCTCGTAGATCGCCCGCAGGGAGTCCTCGGTGCTGCCCGCCGACGAGCCCGACAGGTGCGACAGGTCGGCGCCCGCGCAGAACGCAGGCGGCTCCCCCGTCACCACCACGGCGCCCACCGCGTCGTCGGCTTCGATGGCGTCGAAGATGTCGACCAGTTCGGCGACCATCGGCAACGTCAGTGCGTTGCGCCGCTCGGCGTCGCGCAGCGTGACGGTGGCGACGCCGTCGACGACGTCGAGGGTGACCAGAGGCATGGCCTTCATACTTGCGGAAAACCCGCTGCTCACCCGTCCCCAAGTCCCGTGAAACGAGGCGGCGACGCGGCCTCAGTCGTCAAAGTCGACGATGCGGCCCGGGCCTTTGCGAAACGCTTCGTACAGGCGGATGCCTTCTTCGGCGATGTCGATGCCGCCCACGTCGACGGGTCGGTTGTCGAGCACGCGCGTTCTCCGCGGCCGGGATCAGGCCGAGCTGACCTTGGCGTGCTGGCCGCAGACGCCGTCGACGGAGGCGGCCCGCGAGCAGCGCTCGCCGGAGCGGGTGACAGCCTCGCAGCGGGCGCCGTCGGCTGCGCCCGCGTGCCCGTGGCCGTTGCCGTTGCCGTTCGACACCTGCGGCACGGCCGCCCGGGAGCGCCGACGCCGGACGCGACCGGACCGTTCGATAGCCGCCATGTTGCCGCCTAGGTAGCTCTCGACCACCGCCGGGTGGCTGCACACCTCGGTGGGGCTCCCGCCGGCGATGACCTGGCCCAAGTCCATGGCGATCATGCGGTCGCTGATCGAGGTCACCAGCGGGATGTCGTGCTCGATGACGATGACGGTGGTGTCGAGGCGATCGCGGATCATGCGGATGACATCGGCCAGCGCTTCGGACTCCCGCTGGGCGATGCCCGACGACGGCTCGTCCAGGAGGAGGAGCCGAGGCCGCATGGCCACGATGCACGCCAACTCGGTGATGCGACGGGTGCCCGTCGACAGCTCGGCCACCGTCTTCGAACGGTAGGCGTCGAGCCCCATGGTCTCGACCAGCGCCCGGGCCTGGACATCACGCTCACGCTCTCGCCGTGATGCCGTGGGCAACCCGAGCAGGGACGCCACCACCGGCGTCTTCGACTGCCGTTCCAACGACAGTCGCACGCACTCCAGCACCGTCATCGTCGGGAACAGGCGGGCGTCCTGGAACGAGCGCACGATGCCGAGGGCGGCCCGGCCCTCCGGCGCCAACTTCGTCACGTCGGTGCCGTCGAAGATCACCGAGCCGGCATCGGGGGCGGTGAAGCCGCCGATGATCTCGAACAAGGTCGTCTTGCCTGCGCCGTTGGGCCCAATGATCCCGAGGATCTCCCGCGGCTGCACGTCGATGGTCACGCCGTCGACAGCGCGCACGCCACCGAAGTGGCGGCGGATGTCGCGCACCTGCACACCTGCGGCGTTGCCACCCTGCTCGACGGACGCCACCTGCGGCGCGTCGGCCAGCCGCACGGCGCCGGTGATGGCCGACGCCTCCTCCGACGTGGCCGCCTCGGCCGCCGCGTCTGTGGGGTCGACGCCCGCCCGTCGCGCCAACAGCACGATCAGCCGCTCTCGCAGGGGGCGCACCAACTGGGCCACGCCGCCGGGGAAGTAGAGGATGAGAAACAGCCACCCCAACGTGCTCGCCGCCGAGGCCGCCGAGTCGAGCGGCACGAAGGCGGGCAAGGCGATGAGGTACAGGGCGCCGATGAGCGAACCGGAGAGCAACGAGATGCCGCCGATCACGCTCATGGCCACCACGGTCACGCTGGCCGCGGCGCCGAAGGTGCCGGCGGTGACCCGGGCCTCGGCATGGAGGATGACGGCGCCGCCGAGGCCGGCGAGGAAGCCGGCGATGGCGAAGCTGAGGAGCTTCGTGCGCATGGCCCGAACGCCGAATGCGCGAGCGCCGTCTTCGTTGTCGCGCACGGCCACGAAGGCTCGACCGACGCCCCCGCGAGCCACGTTCCACACGAGGAGGAAACCCACGGCTAGGAACGGCAGGGCGAACAAGTAGTACGACTTCGACGACAAAAAGGCGCGATCGAAGTAGATGGGGCGACCGGGATCGACGCCGCCGGAGAAGGCCCATGACTGGCTGAACAACCACCCCTGGCACATCAAGGCGAACGAGATGGTGCTCACCGTCAGCAGCAACCCTCGCAGTCGCAGGGCGGGCAGCCCGATGAGCACGGCGGCGACCGCCGCCGTCAGCCCCGAAAGGAGCACGCCGACCACCGGGTCGCCGCCGCGTACGGCGACCTGGTAGCTGGCGATGGCGCCCACGCCCGCCAAAGCGAACTGGCCGAGCGACAGTTGCCCGGTGAGCCCCGTGACCACGAAGACCGAGAGGCCCACGAGCGAGTACCCGGCGACGAGGGTGAAGGTGTAGGCGGCACGGTTCGTCGTCAGTGAGACCAGCACGAAGAGCAGGAAGGTGGCCACGAAGGCGAGGCGGCCCAAGTTGCGGATGGCCCACACCTGGCGCAGCCGTTCGGGCAGGGGCGGCCACGGCGTGGCCGCCAGCCACGACCCCTGGGCTTCCTCCCGCCCGCTGCGGCGTCGGAGGGCGAACAGGGCGACCATGGTGCAGAAGAACAGCAGCGCTTCCACTTGGCCGCTGGAGGGGTTGTTCCACAACAGCACCTGCTCGACCACGCCGATGCCGACGCCCGCTGCCAACGCCCGCGGCAGGCTGTCGAGGCGGGCGATCACCGCGGCCAGCAACGCCCGCAACAGCAGCGCGGGCCCCACCGACATGCCCGCCACCATCACGCCCGCCGACGGCATCTGCAGGATGGCGGTGTAGGCCGAGACCACGCCGGCGATCCCCCAGGTGATCGACGACATGCGGGTGGGCGAGATCCCGCTCATCGACGCCGTGTCGCTGTTGTCGGCGGCTGCCCGCATGGCCACGCCGTAGCGGGTAAAGCGCAGGAACAGCGCCAAGCCGACGACGAGCAGCGGCGTGATCACGAGCATGGCGACGTAGGCCGGGGTCAGCACCAGCTGGCCGACGGCGAACGAGGGGAGGCCCGGGGGCTGCGGAAAGGCCGAGCCGCGGCGCAGGCCGGTGTTGATGGCGAGGCCGAACAGGGCAAGGAACGTGCCTGCCCCCAAGGTGGCGATGATGCTCATCGGGGCGGGCGCCCGGCGGATGCGGCGGACGGCCACCGCCTCCACCGTCATCGCCGCCCCGGCACCCGCCGCCAAGGCAAACGGGAAGACGAGCCAGTACGGCAAGTTGTTGCGCACCACGAACACCACCAGCAGGGCCGCGGCGAAGCCGCCGATCTCGCCGTGGGCGAAGTTGATGATGCGGTTCGAGCGGTAGATCAGCACCAGGCCGACCGCCAGCAGCCCGTACGTCAGCCCGATGACCACCCCCAGGAGGACCAGGGGGAGGGGTACAGAAACAGCGATCACCGGGCGAGTCCCTTCGTTGCACCTTCGAGGAAGACCGACCGGAGCAAGTCGTCCCGGCCGAGCAGGTCACGCGCCTTGCCGTCGAAGCGGATCTCCCCGCGTTCCATGAAATAGACGTGGTCGACCAGCGAGAGGGCGATGTTCACGCTCTGCTCGACGAGGACCACCGCCGTGCCCTGGGCATTGATGCGCCGCACCATCTCCAGCAACTCGCCCACGACCTTGGGCGCCAGGCCCAACGACAGCTCGTCGATGCAGAGCAGGGGCGGCTCGAGGATCAGCGCCCGGCCCAGGGCGAGCATCTGGGCTTCGCCGCCCGACAGGGTGCCCGCCAGTTGGTCGCGCCGTTCGGCCAGCCGAGGGAAGGCGTCGAAGGTGGCCTCGATGCCGCGGTCGACGGCGCGGGTGTCGCGGCCTCGCCCGTAGCCGAAGGCCCGCAGGTTCTCCACCACCGTCAGCCGGGGGAACGTGGCCTTGCCGCCGGCGATCTGGGTGATGCCCAACCCGACCCGCCGCTGGGGGTCGACGTAGGTGATGTCGGCGCCCCGGAAGCGCACCGATCCCGACGACGGCAAGCCCAGGCCGGTGATGGCCCGCAGCAGGGTCGACTTGCCCGCCCCGTTCGTGCCGAGCAGGGCGACCATCTCGCCTTCGTCGACCGAGAACGACACGTCGAAGAGCACCTGCAGCTGGTCGTAGCTGAAGTCGATGTTGCGGCATGCCAGCATGGGCAGGCGCACGCCCGACGACACCAGCTTGCGGATCTCCTCTTCCTCGACGATGTCGTCGACCACGCGGTCGATGTCGGCGTTGATCGTCTTGCGGCAACTGGCGAGCACGGCGGCCGACGCCAGCCCGGGGATGGCCATGGCGATCACCGCGCCCGTCGGCCCCAGGCGCCGGTCGATGCCCGAGAGGAAGATCACCCCGACGAACGACCCGGCGCCGAAGAGCATGATCCCCTGCAGGGCAGCGGCGTGGGCGCGCATCGCGGGCGGCAGCACCGCCTGCACCGACATGGCCAGCGCGGGGACGGTCAGGGCGAATGCGGTGTTGCCGATGGCGAAGAGCACGCCCATGCCCACGAACCACGGCGACAGGACCCCCACGCCGAGGCCGACGACGCCGACGGCCAGGAAGGTGCCGCTCTGCACCACGACGCGAGAGGGATCGTGGCGGAAGTTGCGCTCGATGCGCCCGCCCATGACGATGAGCGCAGGCACGGCGAGGGCAGCGGTGAGGGCGGAGAACACGGCCCGCGCCGTCGGCCCCTGGTGCCACCGCTCGGCCAGGTAGAAGACCATGAACGTGATGAGCGGGGTGAGCATGATCCCCAGCAGGGTCGAGGCGACCATCACCCGCTTCACCGTGGGAATGAGCCAGATGCGCCGCACCACCTCGAAGAAGCCGAGGTCGAGGCCCGGCTCCTCCTCCACCGGTTCGTCCCTCACCAAGCCGCGGATGCGAGCGGTGTCGAAGCGGCCGAAGCCCGGGTCACGAAGGCGCGAGGCGGCCGCAGCGGTGGCCAGGCACACCACGCCGAGCACGACGAACACGCCGCGCCAGGTCAGGTTCAACGCCGTCAAGATGGCCACCGAAGCCGGCGCGATCACCCCGGCGGCGTAGGTGGCCGCCAGGTAGGTCGACAGCATGCGGCCCCTGGCCGCAGGCGGGTAATGGTCGAACAGCAGTGGGCCGTGCACGGTCCGCACCGACCCGCTCGACGCGCCGTCGAGCAAGGTCACCATCAGCAGGCCGAAGGGGTTGCCGACGAAGCCGGTGCACAGCGTCGCCAACCCCCATCCCACCGCGGTCACGATCGCCACCGCGCCGCGGCGAGCCTTCCGCTGCACGAAGGCGGCGGCGGGAAGGGCGGCAACCGACAGGGTCAGTGCCTGCAGGGAGCCGAAGGCGGCGATGGCGGCGGGCGCCAAGCCGAAGGCTTGGGCGATCTCCGGGGCCAGGACGATGAAGGCGCGGGATTGGAACTGGTCGACCAGGGCCAGAGCGCACAGGGCGAAGAGCGGGTACCAGCTCAGCCCCTCCTCGCTGAGGATGCGGCGCAGGGGCGGGGCGTTCTCGTCGCCCGTGATGCCGAGGACGGAGCGGCCCGCCTTGCGCAGCGCCGCCTGGGTCTCTTCGACCTCGACGACGGCGGCATCGTCGTGCAGGGTGTCGGTCACGTCGACTTCCGGATGATCGAGAAATCCCGGTACCAGGCGCTCTCGCCCACGCGGCGGTCCCCGTCGATGAGCACGATGGTGGCGAAGTGCGGGTCGCGGCGGTGCTCCTCGGTGGCGCGGTGATCCGGCAGGCCTGGGAGGGTGACTGAGGGCTCGGTCGTCACGTAGACCCCTTTGGAGGCGAGGTATCCGGCGTCGGGGCAGTCGGGTCGCGACAGGCAGACGTCGTCGTCCTCGGCCAAGGACCGCAGCGACGCGCCGGGCTTGATCGGTGCGCGGTCGACGAACACGGCGAAGGTCAGGCCCTCCACGCGCTCGGCTTCCCAGCGGATGGTCAGAGGCACGGTGACCTCGTCATCGGGGCCGGGGGCCAGGATCCTCACCCGCTGGTCCTGCACGAGGTTGATGCCGCTGACGGCGCAGCCGCCGGTGAGCAGCGCTGCGACAGCCAGGCCGGCGGCGAGGCGCCTCAACGGTCCTCGCGCCATCGCGCCACGAACTGCTCGTCGAGCTCGAGCCCGAAGCCTGGCGCGTCGCCGAGCACGTACATGCCGGCCTGGGGGCCGCCACGATTGGCGAGCAACTGCCAGAACATCGGGTCTCGCTCGGGGTGGAAGCACTCGACGTACGTCCCGTTGGGCACGGCGGCGAGCAGGTGGGCGGCGATCTGGGGCTCTTCGTGGTGCGCCATCTCCACGCCGAACGCGTGGGCCACCGCTGCCACCCGCAGCCACTCGGTCGGCCCGCCGCTCCACGACGCATCGAAGTTGCAGACGTCGACGGCACCGCTCACGATCAGGTCACGAGCCCCTGCGCGGGTGAACTCGCTCTGCCCGGCGGCGATGGGGATGGCGCAGCGATGGCGCAGTGCCGCCATGTCGAGGCGGTCGTTCATCCAGTTCACCGGCTCCTCGAACCAGCGCACGTTGCAATCGGCGACCAGTTCGGCGAAACGCAGCGCTTCCGACAGCGTGTAGCCCTGGTTGGCGTCGGCCATCAGCACGAAGTCGGGCCCCGCTGCCTTCCTCGCCACCCGCAGCCGTTCGGCATCGACCTCGGGGGTGGCCCCGCCGACCTTGAACTTGCACCCGGCGATGCCGAGGGCCAGGTAGTCCTCCATCTCCGAGACCGTCTCCGCGGGGTCGTCCCAGTAGTAGCCACCGATGGCGATGAGTGGCAGGGCGGGCTGTGCGCCGCCCCACACGCGCCACAAGGGCATGCCCATCGCCTTGCCGGCGGCGTCCCACAACGCCGAATCGAGGGCAGCCATGGCCATGATCACCAGGCGACGGTCGCGGAGGATGTCGAACGTCGGCGGGAGCATGGCGTTCCACAGGGCGGCATGGCCCGGCACGGCCATGCCTTTCACCAACGGGCCGAGCTCGTCGGTGATGATCCGGGCGATCTCCAGCTGGGTGCCTGCTTCGTCACCGTTGTAGGAGATCCCGACGACACCTTCGGTGGTGTAGACGCGCACGATCAGGGTGCATCGTGAGTTCATCGAGTAGTGCGATCCCTGGAAGCGGCGCTCGAGCGGCACGCGCAAGGGCACCACCTCGACCCGCTCCACGTGCAGGACCGGCGACGGCGGCGCCGCGCCACCCGTCACCACGTTGTCCTCGGTTACTGCTCCGCTCGTCATCCGTCCTCCGACAGCTCGTCGCCGTGATTTGTAGAAACGTTTTCGGTACGTGGGCTCGGCATCAGGGCAACGGGCGCCAGTCGATGACCTTCACGTAGCAGTTGCACCTGTCGTCGCGCTTGCCCAGGCGGTAGGAGCTCGCCCCGTCGAAGCGGCCGGTGCCGAAGTTGGTGGCCTTCTGCGTCGCCGTGAGGAAGCCGGTGCCGAGTCGGCGCAGCGCAGGGGCACTCGCACCCGGCGCCCACGACGGGCCGGTCGCCCGGGCTGTGTCGAGCCACAACAAGAAGCTGTCGCAGTGGATGAAGACCACGTTGGTGCGGCCCGACTCCTGGGGCCGGTAGTAGTCGCGGCCGGTTTCCTGCGAGAGGATGTCGAGGCAGCGTTGCCTCCCCGGCGACAGCTTCTCCCGGGGCACCGGCGTGGTGTCACCGAAGCCTCGCGAGTTGTCGTCGACCACCATGCCGTCGACGGTGCTCAAGCCCATGGCGTTGGCGTTCTGGGCGGCGGCGCCGAAGGCCAACGCCACCGCGTTCAACGCCATGTAGTCGGTGTAGGCGTAGCGCGGGTTGTATGTCTGCGATCGGGCCTGGCTTGTGAACGAGAGGTAGTTCAGCGCGTAGGTGAACATGATCACGCGCTGGATCTTCTTGTCCTTGAAGTCGAGCACGGCGTTGCCCATCTGGGCGTGCTCCGATGCGGTGCCCTCGTAGCCGACGAAGCGGACGTCGGCGATCGGCACGCCTGCTCGCTGCATGGCCGGCACCAGGTGCTGCTGGTAGGCGGCCCGCAGGTTGGGGATGTCGTCGAGGATCACGCCGACCTTTTCCCCCTCGAAGTACCCGGCTTCCTTCAGGGCCTGCGGGAGCACCTGCATCTCCCGGTCCAGGCCTGCGTTGGTCGTCATGATGTACGGCGCCGTCGACTGCAGGTAGCCGCTGGAACTGGTGGTCACCGCACCCATAAACGTCGTCTTGTGCTTGGCGAAGCAGGCGTAGCTGGCTTCCGTCCCGAACACCACCGAGTCGATGACGACCTCGCGCTTGTCGTCCTCGGTCATGGCCACGCAGGCCGCCGTGCGCTGGGAGTCGTTCGAAGTCTGCGAGATCGTGTAGCCCTTGGCGTCGATCTTGCGGCCGCCGATCCCACCGGTCTTGTTGGCCCAACTGATGAGCGCCTGCATCTCGCGCTCGGCGGCGCTGGCGTCGCCTGCTTTCCTGCCGGTGATCTGCTCGACCTCGCGGTTGTCGGCGATGACGTAGCCGAGTCGGATGGGCGCCGTGTTGCCGGGGCCGGTCGGGCCCGGGCCTGTTGTCGTCCCTGGGCCGGGACGTGTCGGGTCGCCGCCGTTGGCCCCGGGAGCGAGGCCGGTGGTGCCGGTCGTGCCGGGCGTGCCCTGTACACCGGGCTCCTGCCCAGGAACGCCACCCTCGAGGGGCTTGCCGTCGGGGCCGACGCCGAACTCCCCTTCCTCGCCCCCCTGCTGCTGCTTCGAGTTCGCTTGGCGATAAGCGGTGGAACTACCGCAGGCGGCAGCCAACAGCGAGAAGGCTGCCAGTGCGGCCAGGGCACGGGTACCACGCATCAACGAAGACTCCCTGGGGTGGGGGGGTGGAAACGTTTCTAGTCATGACAGCACGGTTGCGCAGGCTCAGTCAAGGGATTCCGCATCGGAAACGCTACGTTTCTGGAAACGTTTCGGAAGGCCTACCTGGATGCATCGATCCCTCGCATCGTGTCGCGCCGACCGCCCGCGTCGAGGACCCTCCGTACACGAAACGTTTTCCGACACCCGTCATGAAACGGCGAGGGGCCGCTGGTCAACCCAGGGTGGAAGAGCCCACCCCGTAACCGGCGAGGAAGCCACCGTCGGCGTACACCACTTGGCCGGTCACGTATGACGCGGCATCGGAGGCCAAGAACCTGATCACCTGGGCGATCTCGTCAGGTTCGGCCATGCGGCCCATCGGCGTGGCCGCCCGGATGGGCGCCTCGCTGATGGTGCCCTCGGCGATGGCGTCGAGGATGAGGTCGGTGGCGACGTACCCCGGGCCTACTGCGTTGACCCGCACGCCACGCGTCGCCCACTCGACGGCCGCCGTCCGCGTGAGGCCGATGACGGCCGACTTCGACGCCACGTAGGCGGACCGAGCCGGCGCGCCGCGAGCGGCGGTGATCGACACCAGGTTCACGATGCACCCCCGCCCGGCCGGGAGCATGTGGCGGGCGGCCGCCTGCATGCAGCGCAGGGTGCCGTGCAGGTTCACGTCGAGCACGTCGGTCCAGTCCGACCAAGCCAGGGCCTCCAGTGGCGCGTGGCGCTGGATGCCTGCGTTGTTGACGAGCAGGTCGAGGCGGCCGAACCGGGCCACGGCCCCGTCGACGGCAGCGTCGACGGAGGCGGCGTCAGTGACGTCGAGCACGGTCGAGTGACACTGCGCATCCTCGGCTGCCGCGGCCGTCTGCGCCTCGTCGCAGTCGCCGACCACGACGGTCCACCCGTCGGCGGCCAACATTCGAGCCGTTGCCAAGCCGATCCCCCGCGCCCCGCCGGTGACGAGCGCGACCATGCCCTGTTCCATCCTGCCTCCGTCCAGTAAACGATTCCGGGGAACCTCGTCGGATAGTATCGGGCGGCCGTGCAGCCGACTCCGGCGGCAAGCGGGGGAAGCCGAGAAGTGGAGGACGCGGGTGCCGCGACAGGCAGAGAACGGACGAGTCGGCATCAAAGACGTCGCCACCACTGCAGGCGTGGCGATCTCGTCGGTCTCCCGGGTGCTGTCCGGCCACCCCGACGTGAGCGCCGAGATGAAGGCCCGCGTCCTGGAAGCCGTGGAAGCGGTCGGCTACGAGCCCGACTTCTTGGCCCAGAGCTTGCGACGGGGCGTCACCTCGACCGTGGGCTTCCTCGTCGGCGACATCTCCAACCCGCTGTTCTCGGAGATTGCCGTCGGCGCCGAGCTGGCCCTGCAAGAGGCGGGTTTCGCCATGATCATCGCCAACTCGCAGGGCGCCCCTGAACAGGATGCCGCCCAGCTCCGGGTGCTGCGCCAGCGCCGCGTCGACGGGATGATCGTGTCGTTGGCCGACGAGCGCAACCGGGTGGCGGCCCGCCTGCTCCGCGACATGGGCCGCCCGTTCGTCCTGGTCGACCGCGAGATCACCGGGGCGGGCGCCACCAGCGCCGTGCTGTCCGACCACGCGGCCGGGATGCGGGCAGCGGCCGCTCACCTCATCGACTTGGGCCATCGACGCATCGGGTTCGCAGGCGGCACGCCGACCGTGCGCCCGACGCGGGCTCGGGCCGATGCCTTGGTCGAGGCCTGTGCCGGGCGTCGCGGGGTGCGAGCAGTCGTCGACTGCGGCGCCTTCACGGCCGAGCACGGCGAGCTTGCCACCGCCCGCATGCTCGATTCCGCGACCCCGCCGACGGCCATCATCGCGGGCGGCAACCAACTCCTCGTCGGCGTCCTGCGGGCCATCCGCGCTCGCGGCCTGCACGTGCCCGGCGACATCTCGTTGGTCACCTGCGACACCACGCCGCTGGCCGAACTGCTCGAGCCCCCGCTGGCCCGCATCACCCGCGATGCCCGGGAGCTGGGACGCATGGCGGCCACATTGATGCTCGGGGCCATGCAGGGAAACCGGGCACGCCGGATCGAGCTCCCCGTCGAGTTCTCGCCCGGCGAAAGCTGCGCTGCACCCGGCGCAAGGTGACGCGGGCGGCACCGGCCGCGCTAGTGTCTTCTGGAAAGGTTTCCTGAAGCTGAGGCACGCCCGTGGGCAGCACGCTGGACCGCATCCAATCCGTCGACGCCGTCACCGTGGCGTTGCCGATCCCCCGACCGCTGCAACTCGGCCCCATGACAGTGACCGAGCGCCGCTACTGCGTGGTGCGGGTCCGCACCGACGAGGGACTGGTCGGCACCGCCTACGGCCTGACCCGTGACGCACCGGTGGCCGAGGTTGTGCGCACCATGGTCGCCCCCGTCGCCGTCGGCCTGCCCGCCGACCGCATTGCTTCGGTGGTCGACACCGTGGGCCGGGCCGCCGTCGCCGCCGGACGCGTGGGCCTGGCCCAGCGAGCGCTGTCGTTGCTCGACATCGCCCTGTGGGACATCAAGGGCAAGCGAGCCGGGCTGCCGGTATGGCAGTTGCTCGGCGGCGGGCACCCCGAGGTCGACTGCATGCTCGTGGCGGGCTATCCCACCGGCGAACCGGCCACCGAGCTCGGCGAGCGGGTCGCCGCCGCAGCCGCCGACGGCCACCGCTTGCTCAAAGTGGCCCGCATGCCTGACCCCGCCGACATGCGCGCCCTGCTCGAGACGGCAGCGACCAAGCTGCCGAACGACGCCCGCATGGTGGTCGACGCCGCCTGGTGGTGGCGTCGAGCGGCCGACGCCGTCGACGAGATCCGAACGTGGGCCGACGCCGCTCCCTTGGCTTGGATCGAAGACCCAATGGTGCCGGAGGACGTCGAGGGCTACGCCCGCCTGGTGGCCGCCGGGGTTGCGCCCATCGGCGTGGGCGACGAGCTGACCGACAGCCACGCCGCCGTCGCCTTGGTGCAACGGGCGGGCGTCGCCGTCTTGCGCATCGACGCCACAACCATCGGCGGCATTTCGGCGGCGTGGCGCCTGCGCCAGTTCGCCGACGTCGTGGGCGTGCCGGTGTCGTGCCACGTCTACCCCGAGCTACACGTCCACGTGGCCGCCGCCGGGAGCCCGGGTTGCAGCATCGAGACGTTCGGCGCCGACGACAACCCGTTCGACCCCGCCGGGCGGCTCTGGGAGGGCGGCCCGACCTTCGCCCCCGGCCGGGCCACGGCGTCGAACGCTCCCGGCCTCGGCATCACGCCGGCCGACGACCTGATCGCCGATCACGTCGTCGGCCCCTGAACGACAACGGAGGATCATGGGCGACATCACGGGCAACGACCGACGCTTCAACCGGGCCGACTTGGCTCGCTACAGCGGCGACCTCGGCGTCGTCGGCGGGGTGCGGTTGGTGGAGTTGGCCGACGGCGTCGAGCGCGGCATCCGCTGCCTCGAGTTCCGCACCGGCACCGGCCTGGCCTTCGAGGTCCTGGTCGACCGGGCCATGGACATCGGCGCCGTCGAACACGCAGGCCGCGCCGTCGGTTGGCGTTCGGCCACCGGCTTTCGGCACCCGGGGCTGCACGAGCACGCCGACGACAACGGCCTGTCGTGGGTGCGGTCGTTCTCGGGCCTGCTCGTCACCGCCGGCCTCGACCACACGCTGTTCCCTGCCGAAGTCGACGGCTCGCACTACAACTACCTGCCCACGGTGTGGCAGCCGCTGCACGGCCGCATCTCCAACATCCCTGCCCGCCTGACCGGCTACGGCGAGCAATGGACCGACGAGGGCTGCGTGCTGTGGGCCGAAGGCGAAGTACGCCAGGCCCGCGTGTTCGGCGAGCACCTGGTGCTGCGACGGCGCATCGAAGCCGACCTGGGCGGCAACGAGATCCGCTTGGTCGACACCGTGACCAACGCCGGGTCCGACGACACGCCGCACATGCAGCTCTACCACGTGAACGTCGGATGGCCGGTGCTCGACGAAGGCAGCCGTTTCGTGGCCGCCGTCGACGGCACACGGTGGTGCACGGCCAGCGTGGTCGACCAGGGCATCTCGTACCGCACCATGCCCGCCCCCGCCCGAGGCGTCGCCGAGCAGGTGTACGAGCACGAGCTGGCCACCGACACCGACGGCACCCGATGCGTCGCCCTCCTGAACGACCGCCTCGGCCTGGGCTTCGAGATGACGTGGCGGGCCGACGAGTTCCCCTGCTTCTTCGAGTGGCTGCACCTGCGCGAGGGCGCCTACGCCATCGGCTTGGAGCCTTCGACGCACCACGTCGAAGGCGAAGAGGCGGCGCGCGCCGACGGCTCCATGACCTGGCTCGGCGCGGGCGAGTCGCGCTCGTACCACACCACGTTCGCCGTCCTCGACGGGGCCGACGCCTTGTCGGCGTCCGAAGCGCGCATCCGGGCTGTGGGCGGACAACCCGACGACACGACGATGGCCCAGCGGGCTGCGGAGGTGAAGGCATGACGGTGGCGCTGGTGACCGGTGGCGGCGGCGGCCTCGGGCGCGCCATCTCCGCCCGACTGGCCGAAGACGGCCACGAGGTGGCGGTGGTCGACCGCGACGAGGCCACTGCGGAGACAACGGCCAAGCTCGTTGCCGAGAACGGCGGGCGTGCCCGTGCCTTCGCCTGCGACCTGCGCGATGGCGATGCCATAAGCCGGTTGTTCGCCGACGTGGCCGGCGCGCTCGGCCCGGTCGGCATCCTCGTCAACAACGCAGGCGTCTTCCCCAGCGGGCCGTTCCTGGAGGTGACGACAGCCGACCTCGACGACGTGCTCGCGGTGAACCTGCGGGGCTACTTCCTGGTGGCCCAGGCCGCGGCGCGGCAGATGGAAGCGGCCGGGTCCGGCGCCATCGTCAACATCTCTTCGATCACCACGACGGGCGGCTGGGCCGACCTGTCGGCCTACGTCACCACCAAGGGCGGCATCCTGTCGATGACCCGCGCCATGGCCCGGGAGCTGGGCGCCGTGGGCGTGCGGGTGAACACCGTGTCGCCCGGGGCGTTTCCCACCGCGGCCGAAGAGGTCCACCCCGACCGCGAGGCCTACGACCGCCGCATCATCGACAGCCAGGCCCTCAAGCGCCGGGGCCGCTTGGACGAACTCGCTGCCGCCGTGTCGTTCCTCTGCGGCCCCGACTCGTCGTTCGTCACCGGGCAGAACCTGGTGGTCGACGGCGGCTGGGTGATGCCCTAGCGACTAGGCCGAAGCGAGGGCCGCCGTCATCTGCTCGACCACGCCGGCGGCCGAGGGGATGGCGGCGGCTTCGAGGTTGGCGGCGAACGGCACGGGGACGGGAGCCCCGGTGATGCGCATTATCGGGCCGTCGAGCGACCAGAAGGCGTGCTCCACCACCAGCGATGCGATCTCGGCGCCCCACCCGCACGCCCGAGGGTTCTCCTCCACCACCACGAGGCGGCTCGTCTTCTCCACCGAGGCCACGATGGCATCGAGGTCGAGCGGCGCCAGGCAGCGCAGGTCGAGTACCTCGCACGACACGCCTTGGCCGCCCAGTGCCTCGGCCGCTTCCAGCGCCACCGGCACCATGGCGGCCAACGACACGATCGTGACATCGGTGCCGGGCCGCACGATGGCAGCGCGGCCCAGCGGCACGCAGTGGTCGCCGTCGGGCACCTCGCCCTTGTCGTTGAACAGGTTCTTGTGCTCGAAGAACAGGACCGGGTCGGGGTCGTCGACCGCCGACGCCAGCAGGCCCACGAGGTCGGCCGGGTTCGACGGCGCCACGACCTTCAGCCCCGGGACCATCATCGCCATGTTCTCCAACGACTGGGAGTGCTGGGCGCCGAAGCCCATGCCCGCGCCGTTGTGGGTGCGGATGACCAGCGGCACCTCCAACTGGCCGCCGGTCATGTAGCGAGCCTTGGCGATCTCGTTGGCGATGCCGTCCCAGCACACCGACAGGAAGTCGGAGAACATGATCTCGGCGATGGGGCGCAGCCCGTTCATCGCCGCTCCCATGGCGGCACCGATGATGGCCTGTTCGGAGATGGGCGTGTCCCACACGCGGCCGGGGCCGAACTCCTCGATGAGCCCGACCGTCGACTTGAAAGCGCCGCCCGCTTCTCCCACGTCCTCGCCGAGAAAGACGACGCGCTCGTCGCGTCGCATGGCCCGGGCGATGCCCTCGGTAATGGCCTGGCGGTAGTTGATGGTGGTCATCGAGCACCCTCCGGTGCGAACACGTCGGTGTACATGGCGGCGAGGTCGGGCTCGGGAGCGGCCAGGGCGGCCCGCACGGCAGCGTTCAGCGAGGCGTCGACCTCGGCCCGGGCCGCGGCGGTGTCGACGCCTGCGGCCAGCAGCGTGCGCTCGGCGGCAGCCAGGGGGTCGCGGGCCAGCCAGGCGTCGACCTCCTCCTGGGGCCGGTACTTGGCCGGGTCCGCCCGCGAGTGGCCGCCGTGGCGGTACGTCTCGGCCTCGATGATCGCCGGGCCGCCTCCGCTGCGGGCCCGGTCGGCGGCGGCCGCTACGGCGTCACGCACGGCCACGATGTCGTTGCCGTCGACCACGATGCCGTCGAGGCCGTAGGCCGGGGCGCGGTCGGCCGCCGCCCGGGGAACGGGGCAGACCTTGTCGATGGGCGTGTACTCGGAGTACCGGTTGTTCTCGCAGATGAACAACACGGGCAGCGACCACACCGCTGCCATGTTCACCGCTTCGTGGAAGGCACCGATGGTGGTGGTGCCGTCGCCGAAGAACACCACGGTGACGTCCTGCTCGTTACGGATCTTCGACGCCCACGCCATGCCCACGGCAATGGGCAGGTGGGCACCGACAATGGCGTAACTGCCGTACAGCCCCTTGGTCACATCGGTCAGGTGCATGGAGCCGCCCTTGCCCCCGCACACGCCGGTGGCCCGGCCGAGGATCTCGGCGAAGGCCCGCTCGGGGCTCATGCCCCGGGCCAGGCAGTGGTGGTGGCCCCGGTAGGTGCACAGCACCTTGTCGCCCGGGCGCAGGGCTTCGGCCGTCCCGATGGCCACGGCTTCCTGGCCGGTGGCCAGGTGGGTGGTGCCCCGCACCTCACCCTTGGAGAACAGCTTCTGGATGTGCTCCTCGAAGGCGCGGATCTCGTACATGCGGCGGTACCACGACAGCACCGTGGTGGTGTCGTGCGTCGCCTTGGTGGCCTTCACTTCGACCACGTCAGCGTGCCCGGCCCGCCCTCGACCGTTTGCGACGGCGTGCGCACGACGACCGGGCCGGACGCCTCCAGGCGGCCGGACCCGTCGCGGCGAACCTCGAAGGAACGGCTGCGGAACGACGCTGTGGGATCGCTTGCCACTCGCAGTTCGCCCGCCGTCCCCGGCTCGACGCCGAGCATGCGCAGGTAACTGATGACGGGCTGGGCGTGGCTGTGCAGGTTGTTGACCGGGAACGACTGGATGCCGAGGCCCACGACTGCCCACGTGCGGCCCGGGATGCGGGCTTCGGGGCTGTTGTAGGCATCGGGCCCCGACAACGTGCCCTCCCAGATCTCGGGGTAGTGCTCCTCGTGGTTGGCCAGCGTCATGCGCCGCCACTCGTCCCAGCCGAACTGGCGGTCGACGTGGGCGGCCGCCCACGTGAGGGTGGCGTTGAGCGAGAACCAGATGCCGCCGCTGAGGCACTCGCCGGGGAAGCCGGCGCGTGACGGCTCGGTCGGGACCGGCCACTGCTGCCGGGCGCCCAGTGGCGACCCGTGGCGCAAGCGCTCGTCGATCTCGCGGAGCAGGTCGCGGGCGCGGTCGCCTTCGACGGCGCCCGACAAGATGGCCCACGGCTGCACTTCCAGGAACAGCGAGTCCTCGCCGAAGCGAGCATCGCCGCACAGGGCGCGGGGGATCCAGCGGCCGTTCCACTCGACAGCCACCGCGCCACGGAGGTGGGCGCCGAGCTCACGAGCTTCGGCGGCCATGGCGCCCTCGCCCAAGCGGTCGCAGAGGCCCGCGAAAACGGGTAGCACCCAGGCGGCCATGGCCGAGTTGAGGAGGGACTCGCCCTTCTCGAACAGTGTGGCCCGGTCGACCCCTTGGGCGGCGATGTCGCCCACGTGGCTGTCGGCCCAGTCGCAGCCGAGCAGGCGGACGTGGCCGTGCTCGCCCAGGCCGATCTCGTCGACGAAGTGGCGGAACTGGCGGCGCAGGTTCTCGATGAACGGGACGGGCTCGGCCTTGGTGGCCGGGTGGAAGGGCAACGGGGCGGCAAAGGCAGCCAGGTCGCCGGTGGCCGCCGCGTACTCGGCGGCCAGCCAGAAGGCCCACAGGTGCAGGTCCGAGGCGTACTCCAACTGGCCCAGGTGCCAGAGGTCCTTGCCGCGTCGCACTCGCTTCTCGCCGTCGAGGCCCCAGGGCAGGAAGCCGTCGGGGTAGGCCCACGAGCACGTGTTGCGCAGGACCGACAAGGCGAGGTCGGGCTCGGTGTAGACCAGCGGCAGCGCGTGCTGGAAGGGGTCGCGGGAGGCGCCGTTGAAGCCCGAGACGTAGGAGTAGGCGGAGGCCTGGTCGAGGGCGTGGTCGCCGATGACGCCGTCCACGCAGGCGCCGCCGGTGAGCGTGGCGATGTGCCACGGGATCTCTCGGGCGGCCTGCGGTGCTGTGTCGGCCTCGGCTTCGGGCAGGCGCTCGCGCAGGGCCTTGAGGGAAGCGTCGAACAGGGCTTCCGGGTCGTCGAGCGAGGTTCCATCGTCGATGCCGAAGCGGAACCACAAGGTGACGGGCGAGCCTGCCGAAAGCTCGACGTCGCTGGTGACGGTAAGCGTCGGGTGGGCGGCGCCGTCGCCGGCGGCCACGCCTGCCGTGCCGAGAGCTTCCAGGCGGACGTCGAGGGGGCGGCCGATGACGAGGGGCACCGTCGTGGGTTCCATGTCGTCGCCCGCCAACACGACGGTGGGGACCGTCTCGGCCCGCTGCTCGCGTGCGGTCGCCGTCGCACCAGTGGCCTCCACCTCGTAGGCGATGGCCTCGGCCGCGGCGCGACCCAGGTCGTCGCGCTGGGCGAACAGGTTCTGATGGCGGGGGCGCAGGGCCCATTCCTCGACGTGCTGCAGCCGCGTCGGCTCGCCGACGGCCGTGAGGCGCACCCGAACGAGGACCCAGGGCTGCTCGCCCTCGGGGCAGAGCACGGTGCGCTCGACGGCGACGCGGCCGTCGTCGGTGGCCACGCGGAACCAGGTGGGGCCGAAGGTGCGGACGTGCGGCCCGGCCGGGGGGCGCTCGACGAACAGCGTCGACCACGACCGCTCGTCGCAGCGGATGCGGGAGATGCCGGACCCGTTCGGTGTGGGCGCTGTGAGCCAGCGCATGGCGTCGAGCTCGTCCCAGAGGACGACGGTGCCGTCGTTGTCGGCGAACGCCTGGATGCGCCGGTTGCCGAAGCCGTGCTGGTGCCTGCGCGTGCGCCCGTCGCCGCGGGTATTCCACTCGGCGGCCTCGTCGACCGTGTGATCGGCGTCGTACTGGAAGGCGGGCAAGCCCGCTTCCTCGATCCACTTCCCGTACCGGCTCATCGGCCCTCCCTCGCGCCCCGTCGGGCTAGGGCCAGTATTCTGGATACGTTTCCAGCAATGCAAGCGCGTGTTAGTGCGCTGCTGTGGTTTCACGCCTCGCTTGTCCCGGGCGGCGAGCCGTCGTCAGTCGAGCAGGCCGAGCACGACCACTCGCTCGCCGTCGATGCGCAGGGAGGCGACGTGCTCCCGAGTCAGGGCCCCCGATTGGACCGCGGCGAACAACGCCGGAGCGTTGTCGGGCATCCACTCGAGCTCGCATGTGCCCGACGTGCTGCCTGCCACCGAGCCGAGGGTTGTGAACGGCAACCGGAGGCGCCAACGCTGCTCGAAGGACACCCGCTCGGGCCCGGCCAGGAGTTCCCCCCCGCGAACGACGCCGTCGTCGCCATAGGAAATCGACACCGAGACCGGGTCGTGCACGGCGGCCACACCGTCGCGGACGACGTAGGCCATCGACCAGTCCCATTGCGACCGCCCCCAACGAAGTACGCCCACCGTCGAGGAACCGTCGGGAAACGTCCCGAGCCACGTCGCCCACAGCTTGTTGAGGTGCATGACCATGGGCAGCTCCACGAACGACCGGCCAGGGGCGCCGTAGGCGTAGTCGACGTAGCCCCAACCCGACACCGGCCGGCCGTCGAGCACGCCCTCGGCCCGGAACATCTCGGCACGGTGGTACTGGCACGGGAGCCCGTGCTGCTCGGGCAGCCAGATCGAATAGCCGCGATCCGCCAGCCGGTCGAGGGTGAGCGCCATGGCACCACCGCCGTCGCGCCAGGTGACCGGCCCGGTCCCAATGGTGAAGGTCACGTCGTCGTTGCGCCAGCGCACCGCGCCGGCGTCCTGCTCGAAGGCGACGGCCACCTTGCCCCTGGGTCCGTCGGGCCACAGCACAGGCCGGGCGCCGGCCAGGTCGGGGGGGCCGAAACGGACCGCGGTCACGCTGGTCGTGTCGCGCTCGCCCTCGTCGAAGACGCGCTCCACTCGGTACTGCTCACCCTCGTCGTCGCGCAGGTACACGATCGTGAGCATCGCCGCGTACGCCACCTCGGGCCGCGGCGAGTGGGCCCGGTCGTAGGCCTCCAACGGAAGCGGGCCGGGCAGAAGTGCACAGGTGCGTTCGAGATGCTCAGCCAAGGAGCGACCACCCTCCGTCGACGGTGAGCACCGCGCCGCTCACGTACGCCGCCGCCCGCGAGGCGAGGAACAGCGCGGGCCCGGCGATGTCGGCCGTACGCCCCGTGCGGCCGGCCGGAATGCGGCGGATCAGAAACTCCTCCCCCTTGGGCGCCTCGAAGATGAACTGCGTCATCTTGCTCGGGAAGCTGCCGGGGGCGAGCACGTTCACGGTGATGTGGTCGGGCGTCAGCTCTCGGGCCAGGTGGCGGCTCAAGCTGTGCACCGCCGCCTTGCTCGCCGCGTAGCCGTACACCCCGGAGTCGGGCACGATCATCCCGGCCACCGACCCCACTGTGATGATGCGGGCGGGGTCCTCCGGCGTAGCCGCCGCCTTCAGCAGGGGCACCGCGAAGCGCGTCACGTGGAACGTGCCCTTTACGTTGAGTGCGAGCACCCGCTCGAGGGCCGCGTCGTCATGGGACTCCAACGGCGCCCCCCAGTTGGCACCTGCGTTGTTGACCAGCACGTGCAACGCCGGCTCCCGCTCGGCCAGCCCTTCGACCAGCGCACGCGCGCCCGCCTCGCTCGACAGGTCGGCCCGCAGGGCGTGGCACTCGCCGTGGGCAGCCAGCTCCGCCTGGGCGCTCGCCAGCTCCTCTTCGCTCCGCGCCGAGATGTACACCCGGGCGCCTGCCGCCACGAACCCGTGGGCGATCATGCGGCCGATGCCACGTGACCCGCCGGTCACCAGCACGGTCTTGCCCGAGACGTCGAACAGGCTGCGCGAATCGACCGGCTCCGGCAACGGCATCACCTTCATCGCAGCAGTCGTCTGGCGTCGTGGGTACCGGGCACGCGGAGCTAGTCCTTCACGACATCCGCTCGACGACCATGGCCACACCCATGCCCGTGCCCACGCACATGGTCTCCACGCCGATCTCCTTGTCGAGCGTCTGGAGATCGTTGATGAGGGTGGTCATGATCCGAGCACCGGTCATGCCGAAGGGGTGGCCAAGGGCAATGGCACCGCCGTGCGGGTTGAGCTGCTCGTCGATGTCGATACCGAGCTCGTCGCACACGGCCAGCACCTGGGAGGCGAACGCCTCGTTCAGCTCGACCACGTCGACGTCGTCGAGCGTCATCTTGGCCTGCTCGAGTGCCTTGCGCACGGCCTCGATCGGTCCCACGCCCATGATCTCGGGCGCCAGGCCCGTTGTGGCCCACGACCTGATGCGGACGAGCGGCTGGAGGCCGAGCTCATGGGCCCGCTCCTCGCTCATCACCATGACCGCGGCGCCGCCGTCGTTGAGCGGGCACGAGTTGCCTGCGGTGACGACGCCGTCCTTCTTGAACGACGGCGACAAGGCGGCGAGCGACTCCACGCTGGCGTTCGGGCGGGGGCACTCGTCCTTGGTGAACAGCGTCCCGTCGGGCAACGGAACCGGCACGATCTCGCGGTCGAAGAACCCGGCCTGTTGGGCGGCGACAGCGCGGTCGTGGCTCAGCTTGGCGAACTCGTCCATGCGCTCCCGGGTCACGCCGAAGCGCTTTGCCACCTTCTCGGCAGTGATGCCCATGGGGAGGTACATGTCGCACAGGAAGTCGTCCCGCGTCTTGTCGAACAGGCGCGGATGGAGATCGGCCATCTCGATGCCTTTTCCGTTGGTGTGGCTGCACTGCTCCACGCCGACCGCGAGGTAGGTGTCGCCCGACCCCGCTTTGACCGCTTCGGCGGCGATGCGGATCGCCTCCAGCGACGACGCGCACCCCCGGCTCACGTTGATGCCGGGCACGGTGTCGGGCAACCCGGCGAGGGCGGTCACGATGCGGGCGAACAGCCAGTTCTGGTCGGCAACGAGGTTGGCGGCACCGACGACGACGTCGTCAATGGTCGCGGGGTCGACCGCCGGCACCTGGTCGAGCACGCCACGGATGGCGATGGCGCCGAGGTCTCCCGCATGGACGTCGACCAACGACCCCTTGAGGGCGCGGCCGATCGGCGTACGAGCAGCGGCGACGATGACTGCGTCGGGCACGGTGCGCTCCTTGCTAGAGGACGACGATTGCTTCGGCGGCAACGGCGACGCCGCCGCCCTGACGGGTGCAAGCCAGCTCCACCGTGGCTCGCTTCTCTCCGTCGACCTCGTCGACAGCGACTACCTTGCCCGTGCACTCGAGCAGGTCGCCGGGCCACACCTGCTCCTTGAAGCGGACCTTGAAGCGACGCACGTTCTCGGCGCCGAACCAGTCGGTCACGTACGTGCCCAGCAGGCCCGCCTGGAGCATGCCCACGCCGAACACCGACTTGTAGCCGCCCTTGGCGGCGAACTCGTCGTCGTGGTGGATGGGGTTCAAGTCCAGGGACGCCCCCTGGTAACGCACGATGTCGGTGCGCGTGATGGGCCCGTACGAGCGAGCCTCGGCCGTGGTCCCGACGGTGGTCATCAGTTGCTCCCTCCTGCGGCCTTGCCGGTTTCGATCAAGGTCGTGCGCACCTCGGCCACGAGCTCGCCCGCGTCGTTGCGCAGCTCGGTGGCGGTCACCACGAAGGTGAGGTCGCCGCCGCGGTTGCCCGACTTTGTGAAGATGTTCTCCACCTTGGTGGTGCCGGTGAGCGTGTCGCCCGCCTTGGGCAGGGCGCCGTGGTACACGAACTCCTGCTCGCCGTGGAGCACGCGTGCCCAGTTCAGGCCGACGTCGACGCCGCCGCCGGCGAGGCCCTCCCAGAAGTTCGTCGCCAGTGTCAGATAGGTGGCCGGCACGACCGGCTGCTCGGTGAAGTACGCAGGGTTCTTCGACTTCGTCGCCTTTGCGAACTCGTGGATCTTGCCTCGCTCGACCACGACAGGGAACGGCTTCCCCGTGTGCCCGATGTACGACGTGTCCGCCATCTGCTGACCTCCCGGAAGGGCTCGACGTGCTTCGCACTATGTAAACGGTTACTAACGTCAAATGCAACATCTCTGAGGCAAGAGGCCAATCCTTTGCGAGAAGGCCTTCCCCTAGTGGATAACCAATGTTAACGTCCGATTCGTGCAGAGTGCTCCCGCAGCACATCTGAAGCCGCAGACGCCGGATCCCGCTGTGCCCCTCGGTGCACGGCTTCGGGTCACCGGCATCGACTTCAGCTATGGCTCCGTCCAAGTGCTCCACGACGTCTCTCTCGATGTCGCTCCCGGTGAGATGGTGGCCCTGCTCGGGACCAACGGCGCCGGCAAGTCGACCTTGCTGCGTGTCGTCTCCGGGCTCTCGCGGCCCAGTGCAGGCCGGGTCGAGCTCGACGGCGCCGACGTGACCAGGGCCGACCCCGTCGATTTGGTCGGTCGCGGCGTCGTCCTGTTGCAAGGCGGCAAGGCTGTCTTCGCCGACCTCACGGTGGCCGAGAACCTCCACGTGGGGGCATGGACCTTGCGGCGGAACCGGCAGCTGGTGCAGGAACGAAGCGAGGCCGTGCTCGACCTCTTTCCCGCACTGAAGGCTCGGCTCGGCCAACGAGCGGGCTCGCTGTCCGGCGGCGAACAGCAGCAGCTCGCTTTGGCCAAGGCCATGCTGCTCAGCCCCCGCGCCCTGCTCATCGACGAGCTGTCGCTGGGGCTCGCCCCGGTGGTGGTGGAAGCGCTGCTGGACCGCGTCCGCGCAGTGAACGCCACCGGCACCACCGTGGTGCTCGTGGAGCAGAGCCTCAACGTGGCGGCCGGGTTGTGCGAGCGAGCCGTGTTCATGGAGAAGGGCGCCGTTCGGTTCGAGGGCCGCACCGTCGACCTGCTCGAACGGTCCGACATCGCCCGCGCCGTGTTCTTCGGCGGGGAGACCGCCCCGTGATCGGCTTCTTCGTCCTCGGCGTCGTCAACGGGCTCGTCATCGCCGTGCTCGCGCTGGGCTTCGTCCTGGTCTACAAGGCAGGGCGCTTCCTCAACCTGGCCCATGCCCAGTTAGGCGTTGTTCCCGCCCTGCTCCTGGCCAAGTTGGTGCTCGACCTCGGGCTCCCGTGGTTGCCCGCCTTCGTGGTGGCCCTCGCCGTCGGCGGCCTCATCGGCTACGTCTCCGAACGCCTCGTCGTGCGGCCGTTGGCCGACCGCTCGCGGGCGACGTTGCTCATCGCCTCCATCGGGCTGTCGCAGGTGCTGCTGGCCTTCACCTACTTCACGTGGCTGGGCCCCAGCCGCCTGCGGCTGAACGCCGAGGGCTACCCGGTGCCCTTCGAGACGAGCATCCCGGTAGGGGCGCTGACCCTGCGAGGCCAGCACGTCGTCGTGCTCGTGCTCGTCCCCGCGGTGGCGGCAGGCTTGAGCGCGTTGTTCCGCTGGACGCTGCTCGGCAAAGCCATCCGAGCCGCCGCGTGCAACCGCGACGCCGCCGCCCTGGCCGGCGTGTCGGTCTCCCGGGTGTCGTCGATCACCTGGGTGGTGGCCGGGGTGCTGGCCGCCGTCAGCGCCGTGCTCACCGCTCCTGGCCAGGCGGTCTTCGACACCCAGGCACTGGGGCCGTCGCTGCTGTTGCGGGTGCTGGGCGCAGCCGCAGTGGCCCGGTTCACCAACATGCCCGTGGCCTTCGCCGCCGGCGTCGCCCTCGGCGTGCTCGAGAGCCTCGTCGTGTTCGTGACCCACAGCGACCACACCGCCACGGCCGTCATGTTCCTGGTGATCCTGGTCAGCTTGCTCGTGCGCTACCGCGACGGGAGCGAGTCGGGCACCGCCACCGAAGGCGTGCTCGATCCCCACGACAAGCCCATCGCACCACCCCCGATCCTGGCCGGGGCACTGGTCACTCGGGTGCGGGTCCTCGCTGTGGGCATCGGGCTGTTCCTGGGCGTGCTCGCTCCGTACCTGCCCCGGCTGCGCACGCCGAGCGCCACACAGGTGTTGACGCTGACGCTGTGCTTCGCCCTCGTCGCCTTGTCGTTGACACTGCTCGCGGGCTGGGGCGGCCAGGTCAGCCTGGGCCAGTTCGCCTTCCTCGGCCTCGGGGCGCTGGTGGCCGCCCGGCTGCAGGAGGCCGAGGTGGGGCTGCCAGCCGTGTTGGCCCTGACGGCACTGGCGGGGGCGGCCGCCGGTGCGATCATCGGCATCCCCGCCATGCGCGTGGCGGGGCTGGGGCTGGCGGTGACGACCCTGGGGTTGGCCGTCGTGGGCCCCGCCTGGCTGTTTCGCCAGCCATGGCTGGCCGGCGGCGAAGTGGTGACGGCAGGCGCCCTGCACATGCCTGGCATCGGCGACCTCGACACCGCGCGGTCGACCTACTACGCCACCTTCGTGGTGGTCGCGCTGGCCGCCTTCGGGCTGGCCGCCTTGCGCCGCTCGTCGCCCGGCAGGCTGGTGGTGGCCGTTCGCGACAACGCCCCGGCTGCGGCCGCCCTCGGAACGTCGCCGGGCGCCGTCCGGTTGTCGGTGTTCATGCTCGCCGCCGCCCTCGCCGCGGTCGCCGGCGCCCTGTGGCTCGCCACCGTCCGCAACGTCTCGGTGACGGTGTTCGACCCCCAACAGTCCTTCGTCATGCTGTCGCTGGCGGTCGTGGGCGGCATCAGCTCGGTGGCGGGGGCCTTCCTCGGTGCCGTCGCGCTCTACGGCATCCCCGAGCTCACGCACGACTTCATGCACGGCGTGCTCCCGAGCACCGTGCAGATGCAGCTCCTCCTCGGTGGCTCCGGGTTGATCGTCATGCAGCTCACGAACCCGGGCGGCCTGGCGGCCGTGACCCGGCAGTCGTGGCAACGACTGCTCGACCGGGTGGCCGCCGACCGGGCCGCAGCACCTCGCCCGGAGCCGAGCGACGCCGTCCTCGAAGTGGACGACGTGCACCTCTCCTTCGGTGGGGTGCGCGCCCTGCAAGGGGTCTCGTTGCGGGTGCGCCCGGGCGAGATCGTCGGGCTCATCGGGGCCAACGGTGCAGGCAAGACCACCCTGCTCAACGTGGTGTCGGGCCGGCTGACGCCGTCGAGCGGGAGCGTGCTGCTCGACGGCAGCGAGGTGGCGCACCTGCCACCTGACGCTCGTGCGCACCTCGGCATCGGCCGCAGCTTCCAGGACGCTCGCCTGTTCCCCGGCCTCACCGTTCGGGAGACCATCCAGGTGGCCTTGGCCCGCCGCCGCCGCGTCGGGCTGCTCGCAGGCTTTTTCGGGGCGCCGTGGTCGCGCTTCACCGAACGGCAGACCCGGCGGCGAGCCGACGAACTGGTCGCCGGCTTCGGCCTGGCCACCTGGGCCGACACCGCCGTGGGCGACCTCTCGACGGGCACGCGACGCATCTGCGACCTCGTCACCCAGGTGGCCGCCGAACCCCGGGTGCTGCTGCTCGACGAGCCCACCGCCGGGGTGGCCCAGCGCGATGCCGAGGCCTTTGCGCCCCTGATCCGCCGCATCGCCGACGAGCTCGGTTGCGCCGTGGTCATCGTCGAGCACGACATGCCGTTGATGCTGCGGATTGCCGACCGGCTCTACTACCTGGAGGCGGGACGGCTGGCCGCCGAGGGCACGCCGCACGAGATCCGTCACAACCCGATCGTCATAGCCGGCTACCTCGGGACCACCGAGGCAGCCATTGCCCGCTCCGGGCCCACGACACCTCGCGCCTCGCGCCGTCGGCGGGCTGCGGTTGCCAGTGGAACCACCTGATCGCACGGAGGTCCGATGATCCCCTTTGGGTTGCAGACACGGCTGTGGTGGCGCGAGGCGTCGCTGATCGAACGACGGCTCGCCGTCTCCGCGTTGGCCATGGCCATGGCGTTGGTCGTCGTCGCCGTGGTGCCCGCGCTGTCGGGCCGCAGCAACGACGGCGTGCACGTGGGGTCGGAGGCGGGCGGCACCTTCGAGGAGACGGCAGGCGAAGGTGGCGGCCCTGCAGGGCCCGACGGCGTCGCCGGCGGCGCGCCGGGCGGCGCCGACGGTGCTGCGGGGACCACCGCGACCGGTGGCACCCGCGGCACGAGTCGATCGGGCAGCGCGACCGGCGGCACCGGAGGAGGGGGCGGAGGCGGTGGTGGACCGGTGACACTGCGGGCCAGCGACCGTGGCGTCACCGCCGACACAGTCAAGATCGGGTTCGTGATCATCAACCTGGCCGGCGTGGCCGAGGCGGGCATCGTGGCCAACCTGCGCGACGACACCGACAAGGTCATCGACGCGCTGGTGGCCGACGCCAACGCCCGCGGCGGCGTACACGGGAGGCGCATCGTCCCTGTGAAGCGCGAGGTCGACATCCTCAGCCTCGACGACCAGAACCGGAAGTGCACGCAGTTCGCCGACGAGGAGAAGGTCTTCGCCGTGCTCGACGTGGGCGCCTTCGCCAACGCCACGACGCGTGCATGCCTCACCAAGCAGAAGCAGACGTTGCTGTTCACCGGCCAGGTCGGCACCGCCGAGGAGATCCGAGAGGCGGCGCCGTACCAGACCGGCACCATGAAGGACGACAACCGCAAGATGCTCGACTACGTGCGTTCGGCCCAGGAGACAGGGTTCTTCGACCCGGCCAAGGGCTTCAAGAAGCTCGGCATCCTGTGGATGAACTGCCGGGACTCGATCATCAACACGCCGAACGGGCTGAAGGCCTACCTCCGGCAGGCGGGCGTCACGTCGTGGAGCGAGTACTCCATGGACTGCGACCTTCAGAGCCAGCAGCGCGCCGGGCCCGTGGCCCAGCTCCAGTTTGCGGGCGACGGCGTGACCCACGTGCTCCCGGCGGTGACCACGGTCGCCATCAACTCGTTCCTCAACTCCGCGCAGCCCCAGGGCTACAAGCCGAAGTACTTCCTGTCCGACCTGCTCGGCGTCACCTTGGACTCGGGCTCGCGTGATTACAACCCCGACCAGTTCGACGGCGTGATGGCGTACACCACCATCCACCACGGCGACCCGAAGGCGGTGGCGGCAGGCAAGCGATGCAACGACGTCATCACCAAGGCGCCGCACAACCTGCCTCCGATCACCGACTACGGACGGGACCTCGAGGCCTTGACGTTGTGCGACCACTTGGAGCAGTTCCTGCTGGCCGCTGGCAAAGCCGGCCCCAACCCCACCCGCCGCTCGTTGGGTGAGGCCATCGGCACGTCAGGCGAGATGCGCCCCTCCGTGGTGAACTACGCACGCTTCGACCGGCCCGGCAAGCTCACCGGCGGTGACTCGCTGAGCCCGGCCACGTGGCGCCGCGACTGCCGGTGCTGGCGCCACGTCGGGCCCTTCCGGCCCGCCTACGGCTGACGCTGGATCGACTTCACCTCGAGGAACTCGGCCAGGCCGTGGGCGCCCAGCTCACGGCCTGTGCCCGACTGCCGGTAGCCGCCGAAGGGGGCGTAGGGGTTGTACGGGCCGCCGTTGACCTCGACCTGCCCGGCGCGCAGGCGGCGGGCCACGGCCATGGCCCGCTCCTCGTCGGCTGACCACACCGCGGACGACAACCCGTAGATCGTGTCGTTGGCGATGGCCACGGCGTCGTCGTCGTCCTCGTACGGCAGGATCGCCAGCACCGGCCCGAAGACCTCCTCGCGGGCGACGGTCATCGTCCGGTCGACCGACGAGAACACGGTGGGCGCCACGTAGTAGCCCGACGCCAGGTCGGCCGGCGGCCCGCCGCCCCCGGTCACCAGCCGTGCCCCCTCGGCCACCGCGCCGTCGATGTAGCCGCGCACGGTGGCTCGCTGGCGGGCCGACGCCACCGGGCCGACCCGGGTGCCGGCGTCGAACGGGTCGCCGACGGTGTGCTTGGCCGCGACCGCGGCGGCGATTTGCTCGGCCTCGCCGAGGCGGGCCCGGGGCACCAGCAGGCGGCTGAGCGCCGTGCACGTCTGGCCGCTGTTGAGGAAGCACATGGCGGTGCCCGTGGCGACCGCCTTGGCGACGTCGGCGTCGTCGAGCACGACCGTGGCCGACTTGCCGCCGAGCTCCAAGGCGACGCGCTTGACCGTGCCTGCCGCCGTGGCCGCCACCCGACGACCCGCCGCCGTCGAGCCGGTGAACGACACCATGTCGACGTCGGGATGCGCCGCCAAGGCCTCGCCGACCTCGGGGCCACGGCCGTGGACGACGTTGAAGACCCCCGGCGGCACCCCCGCCGCCTCCATGGCCTCGGCCAGGATGCAGGCGTCGAACGGCGTCATCTCGCTCGGCTTCAGTACCACCGTGCAGCCGGCCAACAGGGCAGGCACGACCTTGCACACGGCCAGGTACAACGGGTAGTTCCACGCCGTGATGCAGCCGACCACCCCCACCGGTTCGCGCACGACGAGCGAGTTGCCGAGCACTTCCTCGTAGGCGAAGTCGGCGGCGGTCCGCGGGAAGGCGTCGAGCACCATCATCGGCAGGCCCACCTGCACGCGCTCCGAGACCCACAGCGGTGAGCCCATCTGCGTGGAGATGACCTCCATGAGGTCACCGGCCCGCTCCCCCACCGCCTTTGCCAACCGGCCGGCGACGTCGACTCGTTCGGCCACGCTGCGGCCTGACCACGCCGGGAAGGCCCGGCGGGCAGACGCCACTGCGGCGTCCACGTCGGCCGGGGTGCCCGCCACCACCTGGCCCACCACCTGCTCGGTGGCCGGGTCGACGACCTCGATGCGCTCACCGTCACCACACCACGTGCCGTCGATGTAGTGACGCGCCTCTCCCAGGTCGAGCCGTCGTTGCACGTGTGCCTCCTAGTGTCCTCGGAAGCGAGGCGCCCGTCGTTCGGCCACGACCACGACGCTGCCTCGGCTTTCTCCGGCGACGTTCATCGTTCGGTCGCCGAGTCCCGCCATGTGCGACGGATCACCCCTGTGGCGATCTCGGGTCCTCCGGACAGCTCGAGTTGGTAGGCGTCGAGCCGCAGGACCCCGAACTGCGGGTCGCCGGGCCCCGACCACAGGGTGCCGGGGTCGTAGCCGTGGGGCTCAGGCGTCGCCTTGATGAGGTCCCACACGCGGGCACGCTCGGCGTCGTCCGCCACCCATTCCACGCGACATTCGGCTGCGGCAACCGCCTGCTCGGGCGTCCAGTAGGTGAGCGACACGAACGGCGTCCGCTCGAGGTGCTTGGCCTTGAGCGACGTGGGGCGAGTGCCGATAAAGGCTGTCGGGCCAGGCGGCTCCCACACCGGGTGGAGCACGCGGGTGCGCGGCCGCCCTGCGGTGTCGACGGTGGCGACAACCGCCCAGGCGATGCCGGCCACCCGGCGGAAGAACTCCTCGGCGAGGTCGTCGTAGTTGGCGTCGGGCATGGACGCTACGTTAGCGCTCGCTAACGTACATGCGAAAGCGACCGGGAGGTTCGACGTGGCAGAACAGGTGAAGGGGATCTCCGAGCCCGCGGTTTCCGCCTGGCTCGCTGGGTCGCTGCCCGGCGCCGAGCCGCCGTTCGAGTACGAGCTCGTCGCCGGGGGCCGTTCGAACCTCACGTACGTTGTGACCGACGCACGCGGGCGCCGATGGGCGCTGCGCCGCCCACCACTGGGGCGAGTGGTTGCCTCTGCACACGACGTCACCCGGGAACATCGCCTGCTCCAAGCCCTGCACCCCACGCCCGTTCCCGTGCCTGAGCCGGTGGCCTGCTGTGAGGACCTGTCGGTCAACGACGCCCCTTTCTACGTCATGGAGTTCGTCGACGGCCTCGTCGTGCGCAACCGCCGGGTGGGCCGGGAGACGCTGGCGCCGGGTGCCCGCCGGGTGGCGGCCGAGTCGGTGGTGGACGTGCTCGCCGACCTGCACACCCTCGATGCCGATGCCGTCGGGCTCGGGGCGCTGGCTGCCCGCGACGACTACGTGGCCCGCCAACTCAAGCGTTTTCGCACGCAATGGGAGCAGTCTCGCTCCCGTGACCTCGACGACATCGACGGGGTCTACAAGGTCCTGATCGAGCACCTGCCGGACCAGCCGGTCACCGGGATCGTGCACGGCGACTACCGGCTCGACAACTGCGTCGTCGGGCCCGACGGCGTGGTCCGGGCCGTGCTCGATTGGGAACTGTGCACGCTGGGCGACGTCCTGGCTGACCTGGCCATGCTGCTGGTGAGCTGGACGCGCCCGCACGACGACGCGCCCCCTTGGCCGGAGTCGGCCAGCGTGCTCGACGGCTTCCCCGAACGCGAGGAGCTGGTGGCCCGGTACGTCGAACGTTGCGGTCACCCGGTCGACGACCTCGCCTACTACCAGGCGTTCGCGCTGTGGAAGCTGGCCTGCATCTCGGAAGGCGTCTACTCCCGGTACAAGGCCGACGTGATGGGCCGCAAGGCTGAGGTCGACTTGTCGGTCATGGACACCCGGGTACGGCTGTTCGCCTCCGCCGCCGCGCAGTGGGCCGAGCGCATTAAGTGAACCATGACTAACATCGGTCCCTATGACCGCCGGACGCATCCGCATCGACGGGGGGATCCCTTCCGACTTGGCCGACGTGCCCCGAGCGGCGAAACGCCGGGAGGACGCGGGCTACGACGGTGGCTGGACCGCCGAGACCAGCCACGACCCGTTCCTGCCGGTGGTGTTGGCCGCCGAGCACACCGAGCGCCTCGAGTTGGGCACCGCCATCGCCGTCGCCTTCGCCCGTAACCCCATGACGCTGGCGAACCTGGGCTACGACCTCCAGGCGTACTCGCGGGGGCGGTTCCTCCTGGGACTCGGCAGCCAGATCCGCAGCCACATCGAGAAGCGGTTCTCCATGCCCTGGAGCAAGCCCGCCGCGCGCATGCGCGAGCTCATCCTGGCCATGCGGGCCATTTGGGACTGCTGGGAGACGGGAGCGCCGCTGCGATTCGAGGGCGAGTTCTACCGGCACACGCTCATGACGCCGTTCTTCAACCCGGGGCCCAACCCCTACGGGCCGCCCAAGGTCCTGCTGGCGGCGGTCGGCGAGAAGATGACGGAGACGGCCGGTGAAGTGGCCGACGGCATGCTCGTCCACGCCTTCACCACCGAGCGCTACCTCCGCGAGGTGACGCTTCCGGCCCTCGATCGGGGCTTCAAGGCGGCGGGACGCACCAGCGAGGGCTTCCAACTGTCGCTTCCGGTGTTCGTCGTGGCGGGCCACACCGACGAGGAACTGGAGCGAGCGGCGGCCGCCACCCGGGAACAGATCGCCTTCTATGCCTCCACCCCTGCCTACCGCGGCGTGCTCGAACTGCACGGGTGGGGTGACCTCCAGACCGAGCTCAACGCCCTCTCCAAGCAAGGCGAGTGGAAGAAGATGGGCACCTTGCTCGACGACGAGGTCCTGCGCACCTTCGCCGCCGTCGGGACGCCCGCCGAGGCGGCCCGCACGATCAAGGAGCGGTTCACCGGCGTTGTCCACCGGGTGAACTTCTACATGACCTACCAGCCCGGCGAAGGCCTGGTTTCCGAATTGGTCTCCGAACTGCGCAAAGACGAGGCTTGACGACCCGAAGTTAACTCCGGTTTACTCGATGGGACAACCAGACACGGAGGTCCCACATGGGCGCATTGGACGGGCGCGTAGCCATCATCACCGGCGCCGGACGCGGTCTCGGGCGGGAGCACGCGCTGCTGTTCGCCAAGGAGGGCGCCAGGGTCGTCGTCAACGACCTGGGCGGCGGTCCTGACGGTTCCGGATCCGACAAGACGGCGGCCGAACAGGTCGTCGAGGAGATCGAGGCCCTCGGCGGCCAAGCCATCGCCAACGCCGACAGCGTGGCCGACTGGGACGGCGCCAAGCGCCTCATCGACGCCACCGTCGAGGCCTTCGGCGACCTGCACGTCCTCGTCAACAACGCAGGCATCCTTCGCGACCGGAAGATGGCCAACATGTCGGAGGAAGAGTGGGACGCGGTCATCAACGTCCACCTCAAGGGCACGTTCGCCCCGACCCACTTCGCCGCCCAGTACTGGCGTGCGCAGGTCGAGGCCGGCAAGCAGGTCAACGCCGCCGTCGTCAACACGTCGTCGACGGCCGGCCTCCACGCCAACGTGGGCCAGGCCAACTACGGCTCGGCCAAGATGGGCATCGCCGCCTTCACCCAGATCTGCGCCAAGGAGCTGAAGAAGCTTGGCGTGCGGTCGAACGCCATCGCCCCCGCAGCCCGCACCCGGCTCACCGAGGCCACCCCGGGCTTCGAGGAGATCATGAAGGCCCCGGAGGACCCGAACACCTTCGACCCCTGGGACCCGGCCAACATCTCGCCGTTGGTGGCCTACCTGGCCACCGCCGAGTGCCCCTTCACCGGGCAGGTCTTCTCGGTCTTCGGCGACGAGATCGGCCAGTACCAGAGCTGGACGATCGCCAACATGCTGAAGAACGACGGACGCCGCTGGACCGTCGAGGAACTGGCTGCAGCAGCCAAGGAGCTCCCGCTCAAGATCGACGTGCGGAGGCCGCTGTGACCACCTCGACCACCACGCAGCGGATGCCGCTCGTGCGCTACCTCGAGCTGGAGCCCGAGCCGCACCTGGTCGCCAACGAGTGCACCAAGTGCAACGCCGTCTACTTCGACACCCGCATCGCCTGTGCGGGCTGCGAGAACCGGGACTTTCAGCCCCGCGCCCTCGCCACCACGGGGACGTTGCGCACGTTCTCGATCATCCACCGTTCGGCCAAGGGCATCCCGACGCCCTACGTCTCGGCCGTGGTCGACCTCGACGGGGGTGGCACGGTCAAGGCCAACCTCCTCAACGCGGGCACCGATCCCGCAGGCATCCGCCTGAAGATGCCGCTGCGCCTGACGACATTCGTCGCCGGCACCGACGACGAGGGCACCGAAGCCGTCGGCTTCGCCTTCGAGCCTGGAGAAGGAGCGAGCAATGGGTGAGTCCGTCTGGGTCCTCGGGGCCTCGATGACCAAGTTCGGCCGCTATGCCGACAAGGACCTCGTCGACCTCGCCTGCGAGGCGACCATCGGCGCCCTCGACGACGGTGGCGTCGGCATGCGCGACATGCAGGTGGTCGCCGCAGGCAACCTGGAGGAGGCGAGCACGGGGGTCGGCCAGCGCGTCCAGCACCAGCTGGGCCAGTACGGCGTCCCCGTCTTCAACGTCGTCAACGCCTGCGCCACCGGGGCTACGGCCGTCCGAGCCGTCTACCTCTCGATCGCCGCGGGCGAAGCCGACATGGGCCTCGCCGTCGGTGCCGAGAAGATGGGCAAGCAGGGCCTGCTCAACGCGGGCAAGAAGGCCCGCACCGACCAGAAGCGGGTCTTCGAGCCCAAGGGCCGGTTCGGCGCCGTCCAAGGCGTCGAGGGAGTGCTCGGCAGCGGCCTGATGCCCGGCGTGTTCGCCAAGGCCGGGCTGGAGTACGCGGCCAACAACGACGGCGTCGGCTTCGAGCAGTTCGCCAAGGTGGCGGTCAAGAACCACAAGCACTCCACGCTGAACCCGCTCGCCCAGTACCGCGACGAGTTCACGCTGGAGCAGGTGATGAACGCCGAGCTGATCGGCTACCCCAACACCGTGCTCATGTGCTGCCCCACCGGTGACGGCGCCGCGGCCGTGGTGCTGGTGTCGGAGAAGAAGCTGCGCACGCTCGACCCTGATCAGCAGCGGCGGGCGGTGAAGATCTCGGCGTCGGTGCTCACCAGCGACCCCTTCACCCCGGCCGACCACGTGCAGCCCGACATCAACACCTTGACCCGCATGGCCGCCGACCAGGCATACGCCAAGGCGGGAGTCGACCCGCAAGACCTCGACCTGGTGGAGCTGCACGACTGCTTCGCCACGGCCGAGCTCGTGCACTACGACAACCTGCGGCTGTGCGAGCCCGGTGGTGCCGGCGACTTCATCGACTCCGGCGCGCCCACCCGTGACGGCCGCATCCCGGTGAACGTCTCGGGCGGGCTCATCTCCAAGGGCCACCCCATCGGCGCCACCGGTGTGGCGGGCATCTTCGAGGTGGCCACCCACTTGCGCGGCGAAGCCGGAGACCGCCAGATCCCCGACGCCAAAGTCGGCCTGGCCCACGTCATCGGCCTCGGTTCGAGCTGCGGAGTGCACATCCTCGAACGCCGCGCCTCCTAAGGCTCGACCGTGCCCCTCAACCCCCACGCCGTCGGGCTCACCTCGGACCCCTTCGAGGTCCGCTGGTCCGCCAAGGACTGCATGCTCTACGCCCTCGGCGTGGGGGCGGGGGCGGTCGACCCCTTTTTCGAGTTGGAGTTCACCACCGAGAACTCCACGGGCCTGGCGCAGAAGGTGCTGCCCACCTTCCCGGTCGTCTTCGGCCCGCTGGGCATGATCCGCAAGCTCGGCACAGTCGACTGGACCAAGGTGCTGCACGCCGAGCAGGGGCTGGTCGTGCACCGGCCCCTCGCCCCCGAAGGGCGAGCAGTGTGCGTGGCCCGCATCACCGAGCTGTCCGCCAAGGGCAGCGGCGTCACGCTCGTGCGGCAGAACGAGGGACGCGACCCCGAAACCGGCGAGCTGCTGTTCGAGAACCGGGTGGTGGCCTTTGTCAGGGGTGAGCACCTCGAAGGCGTGCCGCGTGCCGCGTCGCAACCGGCGCCGACAGCGCCCGACCGGCCCGCCGACCACGTCGTCACGCAAGCCACTCGGGTCGACCAGGCCCTCCTCTACCGCTTGGCCGACGGGCCCAACCCGCTGCACTCCGACCCCGAGTTCGCCAAGCTGGCCGGCTTCGACCGGCCCATCCTCCACGGGCTGTGCACCTACGGGTTCGCAGGCCGGGCGCTCCTGCACACGGTGTGCGAGGGCAACCCCTTCCGCTTCCGCAGCATGCACGCCCGCTTCGTCAAGCCGGTGTTCCCCGGCGACACGCTGACCACGTCGATCTGGATCGACGACGACGGGCGAGGCGCCTTCTTCCGCACCGAGACTGCGCCCGGCCAGGTCGCCCTCGACGGCGGCCGCTTCACCCTGGCCTGACCTGGGCGGCGCCGGGCGCCGGCACCATGACGGGGTGGCTGCGTGCCCGTACCCTCGGACTGTCGACGGAGCGCCGGCCTTCGCCGACTCGCTCGTCCTGTTCCTCGACCTGCTCGGCGTCAGCGCCCTGGCAACAGCCCGAACGCTGCGGACGTGCTCGCCCGGCTCGACGTGGCGTTCACCGCGGCCCGGGAACATGCCCAGATCGGGCCTGGCTACGAGCACGCCTGGTTCTCCGACAGTCTGACGATTGGCTTCCCGATCACGACCTGGCACGGCGAGAACGAGTTCCTCGACGTCGTCACAATGGCAGAGAGAGTGCAGTTCGAGCTGGCCCGAGCGGGCTTTGCCACCCGGGGCGGGTTCGCCCTCGGAGCGTTCTTCATGGACGGCAACGTGACCTTCGGGCCTGCCCTCGTCGAGGCGGTCAAGCTCGAACGGAACGCGACAACCCCGCGCGTGGTGCTCTCACCCGACGTCGTCGCCCTGGCACGGTCGCTCCTCCCGTCCTACGGCAAGGGATCGACGTGGACGCCTCACAGCGACTTCCTCGTCATCGACAACGCGGGGCGCGTCTTCGTGAACTACCTCGATGCCGCCCGTAACTACTGCTCCGGCGACGACAAGGACGAGCTTCTGCCGCTGCTGGGCGAACACAGCGCCCTGATACAGCGCGGCCTGCTCGACCACCGCGACAACCCCTGTGTCAGGGTCAAGTACGAGTGGCTGGCCCGCTACCACAACTGGTACTGCGATCGCGCCGGCCTTCCTGCCGCCAGGGTCGCCGGGTTCGGCGCCGAAGCGCTGGCGCCCTTTAGCTGACCTGCGGTCCCGGTTACTGCTCCTGGAGCTTCTTGGCCTTGGCCATGAGGTCGTCGACGCCGCCCACGGCCACGAAGGCCTGCTCGGGCAGGTCGTCGAACTCGCCCTGCGCCAGCTTCTCGAAGGCCTCGACCGTCTCGCCGACCGGCACATTGGTGCCGGGGATGCCGGTGAAGGCTTCGGCGGCGTACATGGGCTGGCCCAGGAACTTCTCGATCTTGCGGGCCCGGCCCACCAGGACCTTGTCCTCTTCGGCCAGTTCGTCGATGCCGAGGATGGCGATGATGTCCTGGAGCTCGCGGTAACGCTGGAGGATGCGGATCGTCTCGCCGGCCACGTCGTAGTGGCGCTTGCCCACCACGTCGGGCTGCAGAATGCGCGAGGTCGACGCCAGCGGGTCGACCGCCGGGAAGATGCCCTTGGCGAAGACGTCACGGCTCAGGTTGGTGGTGGCGTCCAGGTGGGTGAAGGTGGTGAAGGGCGCCGGGTCGGTGTAGTCGTCGGCGGGCACGAACACGGCCTGCACCGAGGTGATCGACCGGCCCTTGGTGGAGGTGATGCGCTCCTGCAGTTCGCCCATCTCGTCGGCCAGGGTGGGCTGGTAGCCCACGGCCGAAGGCATGCGGCCCAACAGGGTCGACACCTCGGAACCCGCCTGCACGAACCGGAAGATGTTGTCGATGAACAACAGCACGTCCTGGTTCTGCACGTCGCGGAAGTACTCGGCCATGGTCAGGGCCGACAGCGCCACCCGCAGG